>CAYHDD010000457.1:0-3510 GCA_964355195.1 uncultured Rhodoferax sp.
GCGGGTTTCAGGCGTTTTTATAGGTCACATCTACCATCACATCTACCTATGTGAATGTGACCACATGAAGCGTTATGACGTGACAAAGGGCTAAAGTCGCCCACTTTCACCACGGCAATTTAGCAACAGTTCATTTGGGACGATAGCGAATAGCGTGTCAATCGTCGCGCATGTCATCGAACTCTTCATCAGAATTGGTGATGCGAGCATCTAAGCCTCCCACTGCCGAAAACCGTCGTCTTAGTGCTTTGGCGGTTACCCGTTGGGCTGCTGTCGGCAGTCAGTGCGCCATCACAAACCACCGCCGCAACCAGTCCCACTCGACGGTCCCGAAGGTCGGCTTCGGCAGGTCGCCCAGCCGCAGCTGTGCCGACAGGTTGCCGACAACTCTCCTTGCGTTGGTGTCAGACTCGATGGGGGCTCGGCACCAGCAGCAAGTGTTCGCCGCGCTGCGGAAAGTGATGTCAACATCAACTGACACTTTCTGCCAGACCGCGCTCACAACCTTGCTGTGCCACTTAGTCCTGTACCCGTGTCCCAGGCCATCCGTCCACAGATAGTCGGGGTAGCCAACCTCAGATGTCACGCAAAGCCTCGACATGTCCGCAGTGACGATTGTCCTTGCGCAACCGTTGCACGTCCCAATGTGCTCGTAGCCGACATCAGCATCGAGCAAGGTGTCAGGCTGGTTCAGGAACGGCGCCCACTTCAGCTGCTTGTTCAGCGCCGCCTTGATGAAGTCGGATAACTCAATCCAATTTGCCTCGTCTGTTCGACGCCAAGTGTCGGCAAAATCCCACCTAGTTTCCAAGTCAACCCAATCTCCCAATTCGGTACTCTCCAGGGTGAATACCGGTAGCGCTTTTGACTGGGGAAATCCTTTTCTCGTATGCACCAGCCACAGGCCCCGAACCCCGGACTGTTTGTAGCGGGCCTGTCGCTCTGACATATGCTCGTAATCAGCGTTGGAGAGTTGAACTTCAAACGCAACAGCGGCCCGCTTCATTAGCACCAGTACGTCCGCTTGCCACAATGCCCGCCCGGTGACGGGGTCAACCTCCCGGGCCTCTGTCTCCACGTCAAACTCGTATGTGCGTATCGCTGTTTCTGCAATCAGGTGTTTCAGTCGTCGGTGCTCTGGCGTCTCGCGCCGTTCAACGTCGCAATTCTCAGGGGTGACTTGGTGGACAAAGTGCGGCGCCTTGCCCTCGGCAATACGGATGGAAAGAGGCGCTCCGCAGCACTTGGCCTTGTAGACCTTCTCCTTGCGGTTGCGTGAGCGCATGGACTCGACCGACTCTGGGGTAACCCCAATCAGCGTGACTGGGCCTTCAGGGGAGTTGGCGCTAAATGGCATAAGGTGGGCATTAGGTCAAAGCGATTCTCTGGCTGCATGTACTCTAACCGGCTCAGGCGTGTTCGTCGCCATAGCGTTTTGTGTCTCCAAAATGGAAACTATTGAGGCGGTCTAGCGGCACCCATCTGTCACTCCAGAGTCTTCCCCGTTGCCCTGTCGCGTTACTCGGCTTTGGCATCAAAGTCTCGTCACTGCAGGGGCCGTGAGTCATCTCATCATGGCGGGATTGTATTTGTGGCTCTCAGTTTGGTCACCTTCACTCAATACCCGGCAGTGTCTGTCCTCGTGCCGGGGGCTACTCCTGCCGAATTTGCATGGCAGAGCATCCGGGGCGAGAATGGGCGTGTCGCACATATCCCATGCCCGGGGTGGCGATGTCACGGAGGGTGAAATTGAACACAGTCCTTCAAGCCACGGAAAGTCAGCTTGTTGGCCATCAGATGGTCTTCGACATTTCTGGCGGACGTGTCGCGCTCGAATCACCGTACCCGACTACCGTCCTCTCTGACGGTGAACTCGATGAATTGAAGACGCGACTTCATGAGTGCATACCTCTGGATGGGATGATTCTCGACCTGTGGGACTGCGATGTGCACTTCGAGGAATTGCTTGAGGACGACTGGTACTTTGCCGCCGTGTTTGGTGACCCTTCAGGAGTTGATGACTGCGCCGCGCGGCTTGCTGAATTCTTCCTGGAGAAGTGCAATGATTTCGGCATGGACTACGACCAGCAGGGCGAAGAAGACGAATTCCGCTCTCGCGTGCTTGCCCAGGCGACGCAATTCGTGCTGGGCTGGCGCCGCAGGGTTGTGGCGAAGTATGGTTCAGCACTGAAACACAGTTGAGGGCAACGCCATGAACAGCGAACTCAAGACCTACACCCGAGTCGAGCACATCGATGGTGAAAACGGTGCCCGGTTCCACTACATTGCCCGGCACCCCGTGGATGATGGAGCGAATCGCAACGACCCGAATTGGTATCGTGCCACTGAAAAGCGCCGCGGGTTCTTTCGCAAGCTCCTTGATTCGTTGAAGGGGCTGTTCTCCCGGCGCTGACGCCGCTCAGCAGAGCTCGTGCACCATGACAATTGAAACTCTACCCTACCGCCACAGGTACGCCAAGGAAATTGCCGCGTACAGGCCCGGCATCATTGACCGCATATCGACCATGTGGCGCAGAGTCGGTAAACCGTGGGATGGCACCCATAGTCACGCGGCCAATTGGCATTACGACCCGACAAGCCCGGACGACTTCGTCTGCTGTCCGTATCCATTGCCATCTGAGAAGCCTCAGCCATAGCTCGAACCTACTGCCGCGCCTCACGGGTTACAGTAGCCGGCGCCCCGATGCGGCCGCGACTAACCCCCTTGCGCCTGCTTCAGTTGGTCGATGCGGTACTTGATGTATCTGGACTTGGCGACCTTTTCGTCCCCATCAGCCTCGGCATAGGCTTTCAGCCACGTCGCTTTGTGCGTGTTGCCCGTGTCGAGTTCCACGCCAATGATTTCGTAAAGCTCTTCCTCGGTGTGCGCTGTCGGCGTGACTGCAACCGAGCCTGCGTCAGTTTGTTGTGGCGCCGCGTCCATTGCAAGAGTTGGCTCCGGGGCTGCGGATTCCGGCACCTCAGCATTGATTGGCACGGTGGCGGTCATGGCGCCCATGTACGTTGCATGAACACGCTTCGACCGTGACAGGTAGACGAACCAAACCACGGTTGAGATGATGAGCGCCAAGAATGAACCGACAAATTTCAGGTCTGTTGTCACTGCTTGGCCACGAAAAGCCATCAAAGGGAGGACGACACCAATGAGCAAGCCTGAAACGGGCCACGACGCAACCGCAATTTTCGCCAGGGTGACAGATGCAGGCTTCCAGACGAATCGCAATTGGAGCGCCGCGTAAATACTGAATGCCGAGAACACACCGAGCGTCAACCAGACGGCAGTCTTGTAAGTTCCCCATGCAGGGATGGCGGCCAATACCGAGTACGCGAGTTCCTCGTCACGAAAATTGCCTGCCGCTCTGCCGAGACTCAACGCCGGGCCGAGTATGCCCAGACTGATGACGAAGAACCTCAGCCAGCCATGAATCCCGAAAATCTTATCGTCTGGCAGCGAAGTGGATTGCCGCGCGGTCGTCTTCTCAAGGCTTC
>CAYHDD010000458.1:0-3495 GCA_964355195.1 uncultured Rhodoferax sp.
ATCGAACCTGGCTTCAAGACGAAGCTTGTCGAGAAAGTTGACTTTAATTTCCATGTGGGAATTTCAAAATAGTGCTCACGATGATTTGCCTTGCGTTTCGGTGCCGCTCTCAAAGCGCACGTTCAGGCGCATGTTGTCAAGCGCCGTGGCGCTGGTGATTCGGGGAAGTTTTTCACGCATTGTCATGCTCCATTTACCGCCAAACCACCGCAAGTCTGACTCCACTCAACCGAGCAGCGGCAACACCAAGGAAAGCACCAGGCGCACCCCGGCACTGAGAAGCAGGGCCACGCCCACCGACAGTAGCACCGACAGCCAGGCTTCGCGACGGCCCAGCGTCTTGTGCATGACGGCAAAGGTCGAAATGCAGGGCACGTAAAAGGTCAGAAACACCAGCAGCGTGATGATTTGCACGGGTTGCAGCACGGCATCCATGTTCTGCGTGCCCAGCGCCTGAAAGATCATCAGCAGCGAAAGCTCTTTGCGCAACACGCCAAACAGCAGCGGCAAGCCCAGCACCAGCGGCAAGCCCAGCCACCAGCTGGTCAGGGGCGTGAGCAGGGTGTTGATGACGCCATCAGCACCAAAATGACCGAGCAACGCCAGCACCACGCTGCCGCCAATCAGCAAGGGCGTGACGATAGTCAAGACGTCGCTGGAACGCAGCCAGGTCTCGCGCAGCATCGCGCGCCAGCTCGGCAGCGTGTAGGGTGGAATGTCCTGCACTTGCCCCGGACCCACCTCGCGCTGCTGGCGCGACAACAAGCGCCCGAGAACCGCCACCAGCAGCATCGTCAACGCGTAAATCGCGATCACCCCCACCACGCCCAGGTACTTGCCGGCGACCGCCAAAATAATGGCCGAACGTGCCGAGCACGGCACGAATGTGATCAGCACCGAGGCAATCACGCGCTCGCGCCCGCTGGCGGTGCGCGCCACAGCGGCAATCGCGGGCACGTTGCAGCCCAATCCGAGCAGAAACGGAACAGCCACGCCACCGTGCAATCCGATCTTGTGAAAACCCCGATCGACCACAAAGGCGGTGCGTTGCATCAAGCCCATTTCTTCCAGTGCAATCAACAGCAAAAGGAGCGGCAACATGTAAGGCACAACGATGCCGACCAGGCCGATAAAGCCGTCCACAATGGCACGCGCGACCACACCGGGCGTAGACTGCGGCTGCCAACTGCTGGCGGCTTCAATCAGCCGCTGCGTGGTCTGTGAGTCGATCCAGCCGCTAACCTCGAACACGACGAACAGCACCGCCGCAAACAGCGCCAGGCTGGCCAGCAGGCCCCACTGCGGATGCAGCAGAAAGTCATCCAGCCAATAGCGCCAACCGCGCTCGACTTGCAAGGGTCCCGGACGCATGGCATCTTCGTAGATGGTGGCAGCGCGGTGGTGACCATCTGCATGGATTTCTTCGGCCAACGGGCGCGGCAGGCCCTGTGCCGCACGCTCGCGCAAAGCGCGCAGTGAAGGCATCAGGGCGGGGAAGTGCTCCTGCAACTCACTCTCGAAGTAGCCGTCTCCTGAGGCCAGCAGCAACAGCAACAGTTGATGCGGCACCCGAAAAGCGGCGTCAAGGCCAGGCTGCTTGAGAGCCTGGCTGAGCGGCTCAAGGCAGCTCGCAATATGCCGACTCGGCGCCTGCGGCAGTGGACACATGGCCTGGCGTGCCGTGCTCATGATGGTGCTGAAGAGCGCGGCAATGCCTTGTCCCTTCAAGGCAACGGTGGGCACCACCGGCATGCCCAGTTGGAGCGAGAGGGTCCGGATGTTGATGTGCACGCCTTTGCGCCGCGCCTCGTCCATGAAGTTCAGCGCCAGCACTACCGGCCGGCCCAACTGGCTGAGCTCCAGCGTGAGTTCGAGATGGCTTTGCAGGTTGCAGGCATCAACCACCTGCACGATCAAATCCGGCGGTTCGAACGGCGCCGGGGGTGCGCCGCTCTCGTGCGCCGTCACCGGTGGGCGCTGGTTGCCCCAGAGCAGGTATTTGAGTGCGCTCAGATCATCGTGCTGCAAGTTGTACAAAGAGCGTAGGCTTGGCAGGTCCACCACGCTGGCCTCGTCCAGACCGACCTGCACGGCGCAGGCGCGGTAGACGCGGTGCGTGTCGGTCAGCTCACCGGTCTGCGGTGCGGTGCTCGATACGGCGTCGAACAGTGTGGTCTTGCCTGCGCCCGGCAAACCGACCAGCGCCACGCGCACGCGGCGCGAGCCACGCAATAGGGGTGTATGCAGTGTGACGATGTGTTCAGGCACGCCGCCCGGGGTCTTCTTCATGTGGTCGTACGGTCTACTCAATGTCACCGCATTGTCCCCCAACGCCTGGCAGCTCTCCTACGAGGACCGGGCAGTTCCCCGTAGAGGCTAGTCCGAGCGCAGCACCTGGGCAAACACAGGGGCATCCACGTTGCCACCGCTGAGCACCGCTCCCACGACCTGTGCGCGCAGAAGATGACGCTCCTGCATGGCAGCGGCGAAGGCAGCAGCACCGGCACCCTCAGCAACATTGTGGGTGTCTGTGAAGATATCGCGCATGGCCTGCGCCACTTCGGCGTCACTCACGCGGGCAATGTGATCAAGCTGTGGCGCCATGATCTCCAGCGCGTCGCGGTCTGCCACGCGACAGGCCATGCCATCGGCCAACAGCGTGCTGACCGGCGCCTCCACCACCCGGCCAGCCGCCATCGAGTCGGCATAGCTGGTGGCGTGGGCGCTGACCACGCCGACGATTCTCGCCCGGTGACCGAGAGCCAGTTTGGCGGCGATGGCCGAGCAAACGCCCGAGCCCTGCCCGATGGGCACGTAGACCACATCCAACTGGGGCACGGCGCGAAAGAATTCCCACCAGCAGCTGCTAACCCCGGAAAGCAGATCGGCGTGAAAACTCGGCACCATGTGCGCGCCGGTTTGCGCGGCCAGCCGCACCGCATGCTCGCGACTCTCCTGAAAGTCGGCGCCGTACTCGATCAGGGTGACACCCAGGGCGCGCATGGACGCATTTTTTTCCAGCGAGTTGCCAAACGGCACGACGATGCTGCACGCCAGGCCGTGGGCGCGCGCAGCCCAACCGATGCTCTGACCGTGGTTGCCACGCGTGGCCGCCACAACCCGCTGCGGCAGTTTGCCGTCCTGGCGCAGCCGATCAAAGTAGGTCAGACCGCCGCGAAGCTTGAAGGCGCCCACCGGCGTGTGGTTCTCGTGCTTGATCCAGCACTCCGTGCCCAGACGTTGGCTCAGCAGGGCCCAGCGGTACTGCGGCGTGGCCTGGAATTCACGGTAGACGACCTGGGCAGCCGCTTCGATTTCGGGCAGGGTTGGCAGTTGGGTTGTCATAGCCTGACCTTTCCCTCGATGCAGCTCGCCACATCACCCCCGACCCAGACCTGCGCACTGGCATCCTGCTCGATATGGACACGCCCGGCACGGCCCAGACAGCTGCCCTGCGCCGCCGTGTAGCTTGTGGGGGCCAAGCCCTCGGTAATC
>CAYHDD010000459.1:0-3488 GCA_964355195.1 uncultured Rhodoferax sp.
ATCAGGCCCGTGTCGGCTGGCGGCGCTTCAAAAGCGCCAGACGTCTGTTCTCCCCAGTGCTGGCGACGCAGAGCGCACCCTCCTGGCAGGCCTTGCTTGCGCTGCTGACCTGTCTGGCCAAGCTCCGTGACCTGGACGTGGCCCGCCTCGAAACGTTGCCGGCCGCCGCCAATGCCTACATTGCGGCAGATCCACGCCGCGCCGAGGCCTGGCAGACCATGACCGAGTCCCTGCAGCAGGCGGCCAACCTGCAACTCAAGGCCGTGCGTTACGCGCTGCAGGATCCGGCCTTGGGAGCCTGTCTGCTGGCTACCACCCAGTGGCTGGAAGGCTTGAACGCCACAGTTGCTGCAGAACCAGCGGCACCGGAACCCAAAGGCGCGCTACGCCGCTGGACAAAAAGTCGAATCAAGTGCTTGCATCAGCAACTGAAACAGGCAGGCCAGAACGCAGCCGAGCCGGCGCAGGAACATCGGGTGCGCATTCTGGCCAAAAGAATGCGCTACAACTTGGAGGCCCTGCAAAGCCTGCTTCCAAGCAAGCAAACGCAAGCCTGGCTGCTACAGGCCAGCAAGTTGCAAACCGGTCTTGGAGCCAGGCGCGATGCCATTCAGGCGGCGAGCCTCGTGGCCGAACTGGAGCTTGATCGTGGGCTGGCGGAGTTTCTGCGGGGACTGGCGCTGGGTCAACGACTTTGACATCGCAGCCTTCTGAACGTTGTCTTCAGGCCGTCATAGTGACTCACTAAATTAGCTTCTGTTGGTGCCGGCGCGATTGCATCGCCGGCGAACAGGGCATCAGTGTGAAATGACGTGATGCGACCAACGCCAACAACCCGGCTCATAGCACTTCAGGTGACTGCACGGTAAGCACCAGCGTCTCGACGTGGGCGGCGCGTTCCCGGTTGCGCAGCCACCAGACGGCGCCCTTCTTGACCGCGCACTCGGCGGCGCTGAGATGGATCAACTGGGCAATGGTTTGTCCCAGCATCGGCTGGTGCCCGACCACCAACACCGTGCCTTTCGCGTCGGGCCATTGCGCCAACTCCAGCAACTGGGCGACGCCGCCATCTGGCCCCAGCTCGATCTTGATTTTGTATTTTCGCCCGAGTGCCAACGCTGTTTGTTCACAGCGTCGAGCAGGGCTCACCAGAATTCGCGTGTGCTCAGGCAACTGGCGATCCAGCCAATTTGCCATGCGCTTGGCTTGCTTTTCTCCGCGCGAAGTCAATGAACGCTCCATGTCATTGCAGCCATCCCTCCAATCCTCAGCCTCGGCGTGACGCCACAAGACCAGATCCATTTCAGTCTCCCCCTGTTTCATCCTGACCGGCATAGCGCGCCATCAAGGCCGATTGCGCGCTGTGGGCCAGACCCCGACCAGCGGGCTTGACGCGAGCATAGGTGCCATCCGGCGCCAGTTCCCAGGCGTCAACACCATCGCGCAGATAGGCCACCAGTTCTTCATCCACTATGCGTTGGCGTTGCACCGGGTCCGTCACCTGCCAGGCCAGCTCAACTCGGCGCATCATGTTGCGGTTCATCCAATCTGCGCTCGACAGATACAACTCTTCGGCATCGCCGCGACAGAAATAGAAGACCCGTGAATGCTCCAGGAAACGACCGATGACAGAGCGCACGCGAATGTTCTCGGTCAAGCCCGGCAGCTGCGCTGGCAGCATGCAGGCACCACGCACAATCAGATCAATTTTGACACCCGCCTGACCGGCACGAATCAAGGCATGGATGATGGCCTCGTCGGTCAGAGCATTCATTTTGGCGACGATTCGAGCGGCGCCGCCAGAGGCTGCGGCATCGGCCAGGGCAGTGATCTTCTCGACCAATTTCTGGTGCAGTTGGAACGGAGCCAACATGACCCGGTTCAGCTTCGGCAAGCGACCGTGGCTGGCAAGATGAACAAAGACGTTTTCCAGATCAGAGGTCAAGAGCGGGTCGGCCGTCAGGTGGCTCCAATCGGTGTACAGGGCGGCTGTGCGCGGGTTGTAGTTGCCGGTGGAAAGATGGGCATAGCGTTTGAGCTGCCTGCCCTCGCGGCGCGTGATGAGCATCATCTTGGCGTGAGTTTTCAAGCCAACGACGCCGTACAGAACCTGCGCTCCAATCGACTCCAGCATCTCGGACCAATTGATGTTCGCCTCTTCGTCAAACCTGGCCTTCAGCTCCACCACCACCGTCACTTCTTTGCCGCGTCGCACCGCCTCGCGCAGCAGATCCATCAACGCGGAATCGCTGCCGGTACGGTAGATGGTCTGCTTGATGGCCAGCACCTGCGGATCGTTCACGGCCTCGCGCAAAAATGCCAGCACCGCATCAAAGCTTTCGAAGGGCTGGTGGATGACAACATCACCCAGCCGAAGTCTTTCGAAGAACGATGACCCCGGTGACAACTGGGTTGGGTAACAGGCGCGGTAGGTTGGGAAGCAGAGTTTCGGTGCCTGAACCAGATCGATCAACTGCGTCAACCGCACCAGATTGACCGGACCCGGCACCCGGTACAGGGAACCCTCGGGCAAGTCAAATTGCTGTAGCAGGAAGTCCGAGAGTTGCCTGGAACAACCGGCTGACACTTCGAGCCGCACGGCCTGGCCAAAGTGACGATGCTGCAGGCCATGGCGCAAGGCAGTGCGCAAATTCTTGACATCTTCTTCGTCCACCGCCAGATCGGAATGACGGGTTACCCGAAACTGCGAAAAATGTCCCACCTCGCGTCCCGGAAACAACTCAACAAGACTGCCACGAATGACACTTGAGAGTGACACGAAGTGATTGCTCCGGCCCGCCACTTTGTCCGGCATGTGGATCATGCGCGGCAGCACCCTTGGCACTTTCACGATGGCAATCTCGTTTTCCCGGCCGAAAGCGTCACGACCGCCGAGCTGCACAATGAAGTTGAGCGACTTGTTGGCAACCTGCGGGAACGGATGCGAAGGGTCCAGACCAACCGGCAGCAGCAAGGGCTTGACCTCGCGTTCGAAGTACTGCTTCACCCACCGGCGCTGTGACTCATTGCGCTCGCCGTGCGACACGATCTTGATGCCCTGTCCCTCCAGCGCCGGTATCAGATCATCGTTGTACACGGCGTATTGGCGCGCCACCAAGGCGTGTGCAGCGTCGGCAATGCGCTTGAAGGAGTCGACCGAGAACAGCCCTTTTGCATCCTTTCGCTGGCAAGCCACCAGGTGCGGTTCGGCACGAACCTCAAAAAATTCATCCAGATTGGACGACACAATGCACAGGTAACGCAGTCTTTCCAGCAGAGGTACGTCTTTGCGGCAAGCCCAGTCGAAAACGCGGGCATTGAAAGCCAGAATGCTTTGGTCACGGTCAAGCAGTGTGACAGGCGCCGAAGCCTGCTTCAATTTTGGTTCTCGATGAGTTGACGGCATGGGCCTTCGAACCAGATGGGTTCAAGCAAAGAGTCGATTGTTGCCTCGGTTTGTGACGCCTGTGTGACATTTGTGAAGCTGT
>CAYHDD010000460.1:0-3483 GCA_964355195.1 uncultured Rhodoferax sp.
TGTACAGCATGTCGCCCATGCCCAGCAGAGCTTCGGCGCCCATCTGGTCAAGAATGGTGCGGCTGTCGATCTTGGAACCCACCGAAAAGGCGATGCGCGTCGGTATGTTGGCCTTGATCAGGCCGGTGATCACGTCCACGCTGGGGCGCTGCGTCGCCAGGATCAAATGGATGCCGGCGGCGCGCGCCTTTTGCGCCAGGCGGGCAATCAACTCTTCAATCTTCTTGACGATCACCATCATCAGGTCGGCCAGCTCGTCGATGACCACCACAATATGCGGCAGGCGCTCCAGTGGTTCGGGGGATTCGGGTGTCAGGCTGAAAGGGTTGTAAATGAACTCGCCGCGCGCCTTGGCCTCGGCAATCTTGACGTTGTAGCCAGCCAGGTTGCGCACGCCGAGCTTGCTCAGCAGCTTGTAGCGCCGCTCCATCTCGGCCACGCACCAGGTCAAGCCATAAGCAGCCTGCTTCATGTCGGTGACAACGGGCGCAATCAGGTGCGGAATGCCTTCATAGAAAGACATTTCCAGCATCTTGGGGTCGATCATCAGGAAGCGCACATCGGCCGCATCAGCCTTGTAGAGCAGGCTCAAAATCATGCCGTTGATACCGACCGACTTGCCCGACCCCGTGATACCGGCCACCAGCACATGCGGCATTTTGACCAGGTCCGCCACCACCGGGTTGCCGACGATGTCTTTGCCCAGACCGATGGTCAGCATGGACTTGGCATCGTTGTAGATTTGCGAACCCAGAATCTCCGACAGCTTGATGGTCTGGCGCTTGGCATTGGGCAACTCCAGCGCCATGTGGTTCTTGCCAGGAATGGTCTCTACGACACGGATCGACACCAGGCTGAGCGAGCGCGCCAAATCCTTGGCCAGACCGACAATCTGGGATCCCTTGACGCCCACCGCCGGTTCGATTTCGTAGCGCGTGATCACCGGCCCCGGCTGCGCCAGCACCACGCGCACCTCGACACCAAAGTCCTTCAAGCGCTTCTCGATCATGCGGCTGGTCATCTCCAACGTTTCCAACGCCACCGTTTCCTGTCGCAACAAGGCGCCGTCCAGCAGGTCAACCTGCGGCAGACGACTGTCAGGCAACTCGGTGAACAATGGCTTTTGCCGCTCCTTGGCGACACGCTCGCTCTTGGGTATGACGACCAACACCGGTTCGATGCGCAGCGGTTCGGGATGCGCCGCCACTTGCTCCTCGCGCTCCTCGATTACCACCTCTTCGCGCTCGCGCATGGCCTGCTGGCCCAGCGCCATATCCTGCTCCAACTCGCGCTTCTCGCGGCGCGACTCGATCAGCTCAAAAAGCCAGGCGCCCAGGCGTTCGGCCACCTGCGCCCAGGAAAAACGAAACACCAAGGCCGTGCCGGCCAGAGCAGCACCAATGCACACCAGGGCGGACCCGGCAGCACCGAACCAGCGCAGGCTGAAGGGCCCGATCAGATATCCCAAAATGCCGCCGGCGTGTCCTGGCAAACGCACTTCCAGGGCGTAGAAGCGCACCCACTCCATGGCGGCACTGGCGCACAGCAACAACACCAAGCCCGACCAGAATGCCACGCGACTGGAGCGAAACCAGGCAGCCGTTGTGCCCTCCTGGTCTGGCCGCGCAGTCAGAAAATCGTGCCCCCGCAACCAGTGCGCCAAGCCGGAAAGCCAGCCGTGAACCGCCGCCGCAACGCACCACCAGACCGAAAAGCCGAACAGAAAATAGCTGCCGTCCGCCAGCCAGGCGCCCAGCAGACCCAGTCGATTGCGCAGCGCTCCACCCGACCCCGAGGTAGACCAGGCAGGGTCGTCGGGCGAATAGCTCCAAAGCGCGAGCAACCAGAAGACGAGCAAGGCCAGACTCAGCAGCAAACCCAGCTCGCCCACAAAGCGCCGCCAGCCCGTGATTTCGGGGTCGCCCGCCTTGCCTGAGGAATTCAAAGTGTTGAGTGAATAGGTCATACTACGCGCTACTGTACACGGCACATGCCACTTTTTCTGAGAAGGCTTTCACGATGTCAAGCACCCGACACGCCCAGGTTCTGATTCTCGGCTCCGGACCGGCCGGCTACACGGCGGCCATTTATGCCGCCCGCGCCAACTTGAAACCCCTGCTGATCACCGGTATCGCCCAAGGCGGCCAGCTGATGACGACTACCGAAGTCGACAACTGGCCAGCCGACGTCGCTGGCGTGCAAGGCCCCGACCTGATGCAGCGTTTTCAGGCCCACGCTGAACGCTTCAAGACCGAAATCGTGTTCGATCACATCAACGCTGTAGATTTTCAAAAGCGCCCAATCACACTCCAAGGCGACAGCGGCGAGTACACCTGCGACGCGCTCATCATTGCTACCGGCGCTTCCGCCAAGTACCTGGGCCTACCCTCCGAGACCGCCTTCATGGGGCGCGGCGTCTCAGGCTGCGCTACCTGCGACGGTTTCTTTTACCGCGATCAGGTCGTCTGTGTGGTTGGTGGCGGCAACACGGCGGTCGAAGAGGCGTTGTACTTGTCCAACATCGCCAGCAAAGTGATCCTCGTGCATCGGCGCGACAAGTTCCGTGCCGAACCGATCATGATCGACAAGCTGATGGAAAAGGCCGCCGCAGGCAAGATCGAGCTGAAGACCCATAACACGCTCGACGAGGTCCTCGGGGACGCCAGTGGTGTCACCGGTGTGCGCCTGAAGAATGTCAATACCGGCACGACAGAAGACTTGAAACTGCAAGGCTGCTTCATCGCCATCGGCCACGCGCCCAACACCGAAATCTTCCAGGGCCAACTGGCCATGGAGGGCGGCTACATCGTGACGCAAGGCGGCCTGAAGGGCTTTGCCACCATGACCAGCGTGCCCGGCATCTTTGCCGCTGGCGACGTGCAGGACCACGTCTACCGCCAGGCCATCACCAGTGCCGGCACCGGCTGCATGGCAGCCCTGGACGCACAGCGCTTTCTGGAGCAGGGTTGAGCAGGCTATAATCGAAGGCTTTTCCGGCAAACCTACGCCTTGCGACCAGGGCTTGGGAAAGTCGGCAAATCTCTTTACCGCCACGTTGCGATGTGGCGAGGTGCGGCGAAAGCTGTTAATTTTTCTGGAGTGTCCACATGGCACGTGTATGTCAAGTTACGGGCAAAGGCCCGATGGTTGGGAACACAGTTTCCCACGCCAACAACAAAAACAAGCGCCGGTTTCTGCCGAATCTGCAATACCGCCGTTTCTGGGTCGAGACCGAGAACCGCTGGATTCGTCTGCGGATTTCCAACGCAGGCTTGCGTCTGATCGACAAAAACGGTATCGACTCTGTGCTCGCTGACCTGCGCGCACGTGGCCAGGCTTAACAATTTCCTTGGGGACAGATCTTCAACTCTGTCCTCAACTGACTAAAGGACTTCACCATGGCAACCAAAGGCTCACGCGAAAAAATCAAGCTTGAATCGACCGCTGGCACGGGTCATTTCTACACCACCACCAAGAACAAGA
>CAYHDD010000461.1:0-3481 GCA_964355195.1 uncultured Rhodoferax sp.
CAAGGGCAACAAATCATTGAGTTGCCGATCCGCGACAGCACCCCAGCACAAATGCTCGGAAACCAAAGCCGGCTGGACTTCATGCACCAGTTGAGCGATGCGCTGCAAATGGCCGACATCAAAGCCCTGGGCCGAACCCAAGCCCAGTCCCACACCATGCAGGCTCAAGGGATAGTCGGCGCGCAACCGAAACAGCACATGCCGATCCCAGCCGCCGGGCTGCAGGTAGTTCTCGGTATGAATTTCAAGCCAGTCAACGGCGGGCTTGTACTGCAGGAAGTCGCGGTAATGGCAAGCCCGCAAACCAACGCCAACGCCTAAAAATGATTGACTGCGAGTCGCCACCGCCTGCAACCAGGGTGCCGACTACTTTTTTTTCACGGAAGTCAATTTGCCGCCTTCCTTCTCACAGGTTCCCTTGGCGACATATTTCCATTCCGCAGCGCCGTTGTCAACCTTGGCCTGACCTGCACAGCTGTGGGACCCATTGGCATCTGCGCAATCGTTTTTGCCCGCCTTGGCGATGCCATAGCATTTCTCTTTATCACCTGCCGCAGTAGCAACGGAGGTGGCAGCCAGACTTGCCAATGCAGTCGCAATCAGGATCAGACGTTTGCTCATACTCGTTCTCCAAAAAAAGTGTGGTCATCGGCAGTGCAATATCTTGTGGTAATTTAGCAGGTTTCATGAAGTTTTGGTGCTTGGGTGCCTGAGCTTCCCGGTTGCCTTGCGCTGGCCGAAACGAACCCAAACAAAGGAGGCGTCAGGCTGCCAGCGCAGCCAGGATGTCTTGTGCCAGGCTGGCCGGGGTATCCGTCGGGGCGTAGCGCTTGAGTACATGGCCTTCGCGGTCGACCAGGAACTTGGTGAAATTCCATTTGATCGACTTGCTGCCGAGCAGCCCCGGCGCTTCAGCGGCGAGCCATTGGTAGAGCGGGTGCGCCTGCGGCCCGTTGACCTCGACCTTGGCCATCATGGGGAAGCTGACGCCGTAGTTCAGCTGACAGAACTCGGCGATCTCGCCGTTGCTGCCGGCGTCCTGGGCGCCGAACTGGTTGCACGGGAAACCCAGCACCACCAACCCCTGCTTGCCATAGGCTTGATGCAATTCCTCCAGCCCCGCGAACTGCGGCGTGAAACCGCAGGCGCTGGCGGTGTTGACGATCAGCATGACCTTGCCCCTGAACTTCTTCAGGGCGACCGGCTTGCCGTTGATTTGCAAAGCCTCAAAATCGTAGACAGTGTTCATGCGCAAAAACTCAGGGACAGGATGAAGGCGCC
The DNA here is from genome assembly GCA_964355195.1 of uncultured Rhodoferax sp. Taxonomy (GTDB): domain Bacteria; phylum Pseudomonadota; class Gammaproteobacteria; order Burkholderiales; family Burkholderiaceae_C; genus Rhodoferax. Next base: position 1,282 of record CAYHDD010000461.1, read on the forward strand.
CAGTGTCGCACTTTCACCGCCCTGGGCGCCAGCGTCGCGTGGGCAGCACTGCCAGCAGTGAGGCCAATACGATCAGGGCACCGCCGAGCAGCGTGCGCGCCGACAGTTCGCCGGTGCCCAGCAGTGCCGAGGAGACGCTCGCAAACACCACTTCCGACAGCATGATGATGGAGGTCGTGCTGGCGCGCAAGTGCGCGGCGCCGTACTGTAGCGCCAAATTCGCCACCAGCAAGGCCAAACCTGTCAACAGCGCCCCGGTCACCCAACCGGCTTGCAGCGGTGGCGGTGCTGTCACGCCACCCCAATGCAACCCGACCAGGGCGACGCCCGTCGCCATCAGGGCACCGCCGGCAAACATCGCCAGCATGCGCGCCTCGCCCGGCGTCTGGTGGAGCTTGCGCAGCAGAATGTTGGTGAGTGCAAAGCACAAGCCACCGAGCAGCGCCAGCCAGTCGGGCAGCCTTTGCGGTAGCGGCCATGGCGCGCCCGGTGTCTTGAGGACGATCACCAGACCGATCAGGGCCAGGGCCAGTCGGAGCAGCGAGGCGGCGCTGGGTTTTTCGCCCAGCAGCGGCCAGGCCAACAGCACCACCCAGGCGGGCATCAGGTAGAACAGCAAGACCACGCGCACCACATCGCCCACTGTCACAGCCCAGTTGAAGGCCACATTGGTGAGGCCCGAGGCCAGCATCAACAGCCACAACAAAGGATGTTGAAGCAGGCCGCGCCAGGCCAGCGGACGCAGCAACAGCAGACAGATCAGCCCGGCGCTCAGACTCAGGCTGGTAGCCCACAACGGGTGCAGGCCGGCACTCTCCAACCAACGAAACGGCCACCACGACAGTCCAAAGACGAAAGCATTGACAAGCAGCGCAAGCGCCGCCAGCGGCCTATGGGACATCCGGCTTGTCGTTGCGGGCGATGTCCAGCAAGTGCTCGACCTCGACGCGGTGCACGATGCAATTGCTGCGATGCCAACGCCGGATGAGCCACATGAAACCGGCAATCACCAAACCGAAGCCTGTGATAGCGGCGAAGGTTGGCAGGCCCAGACCGGTAGACAGGCTGTAGGAGGCGCCAAGGGCCAGAATGCAGGCCTGTTCATTGAAATTTTGCACCGCAATGGAGCGCCCTGCCCCCATCAGGTTGTGCCCCCGATGTTGCAATAGCGCGTTCATCGGCACAACCAGAAAGCCGCCCAACGCGCCGAGCAAAATCAGGAACGGCGCCGCCACCCAGACGCTGTTGATGAAAATCAGCATGATGATCAGCAGGCCCATGCCGATCCCCAGCGTGATCACGCGCGGGCCGTCCTCCAGGCGCATGCGCATTGAAGCAACAATGGCACCGACCGCCATGCCGATGGCCACCACACCCTGCAGGGCGGAGGCCTGCGTCACGCTGTAGCCCAGGGCGGCAGCGGCCCAGGCCAGCACGATGAAGCGCAGATTGCCCGCCACACCCCAGATCAAGGTGGTTGCGGCCAGCGATATCTGGCCCAAACGGTCACGCCACAGGCGCGTGTTGCAGATCCAGAAATCGGGCAACAGGGAACTCAGGCGCTTGGGCAGGGGGCGCATCTCGACGCCCGTCAGCGGGATATGGGTGTTGAACCAGGCCGCGATCAAGTAGATAAAGATGAGCACGCTGATGGCCGCTTCGGGTGCCGTGTCCACACTCGTGTCGAGCATCGGAAAATCGATCGACAGCAGCACCGGTGCCATCACCGGGCCGACCAGTTGGCCGCCCAACAGAACCCCCAGAATAATGGAGGCGATGGTCAGCCCCTCGATCCAGCCATTGGCTTTGACCAACTGCGAAGCCGGCAGCAACTCGGTCAGGATGCCGTACTTGGCCGGTGAATAGGCGGCCGCCCCAAGCCCGACAATCGCGTATGACATTAGCGGATGGGTGCCAAACAACATGGCCAGGCAGCCCATCACCTTGATGAAGTTGCTCATCAGCATGACCTTGCTTTTGGGCAGGGCGTCGGCAAAGGCACCAACGAAAGGCGCCAATACGACATAGAACAAGGCAAACATCGGCACCAGAGCGGCTTGCTGCCACTCGGGCGCCTGGCTGGATCTAAGAAGTTGGACGGCTGCGACAAAAAGCGCGTTGTCCGCCAGCGAGCTGAAGAACTGCGCCGACATGATGGTAAAAAACCCGCGCTTCATTGGCTGCGGCGGCGAGTCGGCGT
>CAYHDD010000462.1:0-3480 GCA_964355195.1 uncultured Rhodoferax sp.
GTGGCAAAGGCACAGCCATGCAGTGGCAGCGCGCCGTCACGGTTTCTGGCGTGTACAGGGTGGTGGCGGTGTTGTCCGCCAGCAGCGTCCCCATTTCCACACCGCAGGGTCAAAGCAGCGTCAGTGTCAGTGTGCCACCGAGCCCGCCCACCATTGTTCTGGACCAGACCGAACCGGCCTCTGGCGCGGTCAAACTATCCCTGAGCAGCACCAGTGCCTACCCGACGGTCACCTGGTACACCGATCTGCGCCTGATTGGCTCGGGCACGGGCGTGGGCAACCCGGTGACCTGGAACACGTCGACTGAGACCAACAGCAGCCATCTGATCCTGGCCAAGATTCAGGTAGCTCCCGACTCCTATACCGAGATAAGACGCACGGTCTCAGTTTCAAACTCCAACCTTGCGCTTAGCGCCTTTGTGTCGGGCACCACCGGAACCATCAACGTCGATGCCTCGGCCAGTTCCCAGTTTGCCATTGCCAGAGTAGAAGCCGCATTTGACGGTGCCTCCATTGGCAGCCTGACCGCGCCCAATGCCTGTTCGTTGCGCATAGGTTGCATCAGCAACAACGTGTTTCGCTTCAGCGTCAATGGTGCCACTGCTGGCTCGGGCAGCCACAGCATGGTGGTAACAGTCACCGACAGTGCTGGCAACAGCAAGAGCACTACCGTGCAAGTGCCTATCTCCAATCTTCCAGGCCTGATCGTCAGTTCCCCGGCAGACGGTGCCTTTGTCACGGGAACACTCAACCTGTCTGGCAGCTATTCCACAGACAAGGCGGGTGTGGTGACGGTGCTGGCTAGTCTCGGGGACTACCAGTTCATGAGTTCGACCAGTTCGTCCTTTACTGGCAGCATGAGCCTGGCGGGTTTGACGCCGGGTTCTTACACGCTCACTGTGCGAGCCACCGACAGCACCAATGCCGTTACCGTCATCCAGCGCACGGTGACGGTCACGTCCAATCCGGCGGCAGCCTACACACCGAGCTTCACTTTGGGTGTGGGTGGTCAACTGATCGCAGTCGATGGATCCAACCCTGCCGTGGTTCTGTACAAGGCTGATGACGGGAGTTACAGGGTTCGCAATACGAGTACCAACGCCGATGTCACCTTGCAGGGGACGAGTGGCATCCCGTTCCTTTACAACTGGGTGTTGGACGGTGGCAATGCTTTTGTAGACGGCGGATATTTGGGATTGACCTCAGCCGGCTACACAGACTGCCCGCTGTCTTGTGTCTACCAGTGGTCGGCTTCCGGTGTCAGAACGAATCTAACTACCAATAATCCATTCAAGATAATCTACGAAGAACATCCGGCGGCGCACTCCGGCTATGTCATCTGGGCCAATTCGGCCGGAGCCAACCAAGGTTCCTACACACTGTACAACGTGAGCAAGGGCTCCTACACCAAAATTGCCCAGCCTGTCGGAGCCAACTACATTGGCAATATCAGCTTTGATTTTGTGGTTCAGAACGGCACGATCAGCTTTTACTACTGGGGACAAACCGGCGGCGAAGGCATGACCTCGGTCTTTGATGTCTATAAATGGTCATCGGCGACCAACACATCGACCAAGCTCTCCAGTGGCGGCGCGCGCAACATCTATCCGCAGACTGACGGCCAGACCGTAGCCTGGCTGCAAACACCGCTTAGCGGCGGTAACAGTTGCCTCGGTGTGGCCACGCCCTGTACCACCGGCAACTCCATCCTCAGCTTGCCGGTGGCGGGTGGAACGACCTCGACACTTTCCAGCAACGGCAATGAGTTCTTCCAGTTGCGCGATGGTGTGCTGACCTGGCTGGAGTCCACCGGCACCAGCAAATCGCTCAAGGCTTTTGTGAATGGTGCCACCAGTACAGTTTCAAGCGTGACTTCCTCAGTTCTTTATGGGACAGGCGGCGGCTTCGTGGTGTTTGGCGAGTTGGGCAAGACCTACAGTTGGAACGCAAGCACCAAGTCTTCCACTTTAATCATCGACGCAGCACCCAACCAGGTCTTACTGAGCGGCAGCACGCTGTACTTTGTGATGGGAGCGTCGAAGGCGGTTTATCGGGTGGTGTTGAATTAGGCACCGCAAGGGATTTGAAATTCATGAAAAAATGCCCCTATTGCGCTGAAGAGATACAAGATGACGCCAGGAAGTGCAAACATTGCAGCGAATGGCTGAAAGAAGAGTCGGCGACCACTGTTGGCATTCCGTTTGTGGAGATTGTGGAAGTCGCAGAGTCTGAACCAGCGCGGGTGCTGATTAAGCGCCTGCCATGGCCTCCCAGAAAGATGATTAACTTTGAGTCAGCGATCTGGGTTGGGTGGATTCTTACCGCTTTTTTTACACTCTTAAACCCGCAGGGGCCAGCATTCAGACTTTTGAATGGCGTGTCAGCATCCTCTGAGGAATGGACAATGCTGATTATTGATTTGATCAGATCTTTCCTGTTCATCCAGTTGATCTATCACGTTCGGCACCCTTCAGAGGAAATAGACGATTGGAAGCCTATCGGGTCTTGGGGTTACGCCTGGCGCGGGGTCATAACGAGCACTGTAGGGCTTTTTGTGACTGCCTTGATGTTGTACGTCTTTCCAGTCCTTCATTCGCAAGGTAGTCCGTTGTCGGCATACTTGTCAATTCAGATTCCGTATCTGGTGTCCGCAACCTTCACAGTCTGGCTGCTTTTTTCACTAAATCGCAAGGCTCAGGTGAGGGATATTATTGCGGCTGTAAGAGGCTACTGAGGTACGCGATTGGTCACGATGAGGTCAGGGTGTCGGAGAAATTGTTTTGAACTTGTGGCAAGCGTTGGTCTTAATGCGGAGCGCCCTTTTGCAGCAACACATTGAGTTTCTTCCCCAGCGGATGCGCTTTATCTATCTTTTGAATTGACTCAAGCGCCGCCAGTGCTTGTTCCCGCTCGTCGTTCTTGTGGTAGCTAATGCCTGCTTTGTAGTACCACTCGGCAGCGGCGAGTTCGGACTTGGTTTCCCCCAATCCTTTTGCATAGATGTCAGCAACGTTCCAACAAGCCTCTGAAATTGCAGCAGCGCAAGCTTTTTTGTAATAGCCTAAGGCCATCTCATAGGCCTCTTTGCGGGCTTTGATCCCGATTTCGGTATCGCGCCGTCTTGCACCAGACTGCGTGAGCATGACGCCCTGATAAAACATGGCGACAGGATCGCCGGCATCCGCCCGAAAACGAAGAACTTCTCGTAAACGAAATTCATTTTTTGAATTTTCAGTTACACATGCCCCCCAAAACCCGCCGCCTGAACGATCATTCGTTGGGCATTGACCGCTTGCAGTCTCAAGGTTGTACATATTCTCCGCCTGCCGCATAGCATCGTAAACTTGCTGCGAGGAGCCGTCGGTTGGTTCCGCATAACTGCTCAACGGTAGTGACAAAGCCAGTAGCAACAATAAATGTGCGAGCTTGATGTCGCCGTGTCAATTCATCTCTGATTTTTACGACGCATGAAGCGTTCGC
>CAYHDD010000463.1:0-3475 GCA_964355195.1 uncultured Rhodoferax sp.
CCATGCCAGACACACTGCTCAGCGTCCACAACCTGCACAAATCGTTTGCTGCGCGCCAGGCCGTCATCGACGTGTCGTTCGAACTGAGCAAGGGGCAAACCTTGGGTTTGCTCGGCCCTAACGGTGCCGGCAAGTCCACCACGGTGAACATGATTTGCGGATTGCTCAAACCCGATCAGGGCGAGGTCAGGTTGGCCGGACAATTGGTGTCCCAAGGCAACAGCGCTGCCAAGCAAATGATGGGCCTGGTGCCGCAAGATCTGGCACTGTATGACGACCTGTCGGCGCGTGAAAACCTCCGCGTATTCGGTGCGCTCTATGGCCTGAGCGGTGCTGCATTCAAAAGTCGGTGCGCCGCGGTGCTGGATCTGGTGCAACTGAGTGACCGCCTGGCTGACAAACCCGCGACCTATTCGGGAGGTATGAAGCGTCGGCTCAATATTGCGGCTGCACTGCTGCATACCCCCCAACTGTTGATTCTGGACGAACCCACCGTTGGCGTCGATCCGCAAAGCCGCAACGCCATATTTGACAGCCTGGAAGCACTCAAACACCAGGGCTGTTCGCTGATTTACACCAGCCATTACATGGAAGAGGTTGAGCGACTGGCTGACCACATTGTGATCATCGATCATGGCAGGGTCATTGCCAACGAGTCTCCCGCAGCGCTGTACAAACGCCTGCCTGCCCAGGCTGCATTGCGCCTGACACCGGCTGCGCCCCTTGCGGAACACACGCTGCAATCACTGAAGGCGCTGCCAGGCGTTGCCACAGTGATGTTCGAAGGTGAGGACCTGTTGATCGGTCTGTGCAGTGCTGACCAGGCGCAGGATGTTTTGCTCTGGTTGATGCAGCAGGGCTGCCGCGCCGCGCAGTTTTCTACTGCGCGCACGAGCCTGGAGGCGATCTTCTTGACGCTCACCGGCCGTTCGCTGCGCGACGCTTGATTCGCCCACTGGCCCACCCCCTGAAAGACGACGCCCATGACCGCTCTGATTGCACTGGTTCGCAAAGACCTGATTCTGTTCCTCGGTGATCGCCGGGCCTTGGCTCTGAACCTTCTGATGCCGATTGTGCTTGGTGCCTTCTTTGGTTACTTGTTCGGCGGGTCAGGCGCGCCGGCAAACGCCAAGATAGAAATTGCACTCGTCATTCTCGACAGCGGCGAAACGACCAAGAAAATTGTCGCCGGGTTGAAGTCGGATACAGCACTCACGATTGTCGAATTGCCCCTGGCCGAGGCTCAGGCGAAGGTGCTCAAGGGCAAACTCAATGCGGCTATCGTCATCCCACTTGGCTTTGGCGAAGCTGCCGGCGCCGCCTTGTTTGGCAGCAAGACAAAGCCTGAGATTGCGGTGTACTACGACCCATCGCAGGGGGCAGTGCTGGCCATGGTGAAAGGCATGCTGACCCAGCACGTGATGCAAAACGTCAGCGCCGAGATGTTCAGTGGCGCGGGTGGTCAAAAGATGATGGACGACAACATCGCGCTCCTGGAAAATGGGGCGGCCAGTAACCCACGCAGCGCTGAGTTGCAAGAGTTCCTGAAAAGTGTGCGTCTCTTCCAGAAACGCAATGCGCAGGCCAATGAGGCCAATGCAGGCACGGCGCAAGGCGGACAAGCTAGCGGGCTTTCGATGCCGTTTGTGACGACGGAGCAGGCCATGAGCGCCGGGCCCAAATACAACGGCTATGCGCACGCCTTTGCTGGCATGGCGGTCCAGTTCATCCTGTTCATGGGTATCGATGCCGGCATTGGCGTGCTGACGGCACAGCGCCAGGGCCTGTGGTACAGACTCCTGGCCTCGCCCATCACCCTCAACACAGTCTTGGCGGCACGGGCCACCTCCAGCGCGCTCATCGCTTTGGGTTTGCTGATGTTCATTTTTGTCGTCGCGGGGTTGTTCTTTCAGGTTCAGGTGGCGGGTAGCCTGCTGGGCTTCTTGGGCGTTGGCCTGTGCTTTGCGTTGGTTACCGCCACCTTCGGCCTGCTGATTGCGGCTTTTGGCAAAACGCCCGAGGCAGCGCGGGGCATGGCAACCTTTGCCACGTTGATCATGGTCATGCTGGGGGGCGCCTGGGTTCCTTCATTTCTGTTCCCACAGTGGCTCCAAACTCTGACACTGGCAGTGCCGACACGCTGGGCAGTTGACGGTCTCGATGCCATGACCTGGCGCGGCCTGCCTCTGGACGCAGCGTGGGGACCGATGCTCGCGCAGCTTGGATTTGCTGCTTTGTTTGGTCTGCTGGCCTTGTGGAAATTTGGTCGACAGGGCGGCAGCAAGACGTAGAGATTGACAAGTTCGTGGTGGACCGCTGTTTTGCGAGGTGTTCAGGTCAAGCGCCGATTGTTTACCGATTCGCCGCAGGCCGTGCCTCAGTGATGATCGGTCATCCTGGGTCCGTGGGAGCTTGCCTTCAAGCTGCTGCGGACGGCGATTCAGCGGTTGATCTGACAACGATGGCCGAGCTTGCAGGCTGCGCAAACCGAAAACTGCTTGCCAAGGCGATAGCCTGGGCGCTGGCCAACAAACCACTGATTCAGGCCGAATGGGACAAACTCAATGGAGCATGACAATGCGTGAAAAACTTCCCCGAATTACCAACGCGACGGCGCTTGACAACATGCGCTTGAACGTGCGTTTTGAAGACGGTTGGAGCGCCGACGTTGACCTGTCCGAGTTCGTGGCTGGGTTCAAAAGCCTCAAACCTCTGCGCGATGCGGATCTGTTTCACCGAGTTGCTATAGAGGAATGGGGTAGCGGCCTGACATGGGATGATGAAGGCCCGCTGTCGATCGCGGCCACCACGATTTACCGACTGGCGGCCGAGCAGTCGGACGACGACGCGCGCAGCTTCGATGCATGGATGATGCAGCACGGGTTTTCAGCTAGCAAAGCGGCTGATGCCCTGGGTATGTCGCGGCGCAATATCATCAATTACCGCACTGCCACCCGGCCCATTCCAAAAGTGGTGCGACTGGCTTGCAAGGCGGTGGATATGGGTGCTCACGACTGAGGCCGGTTTGGCTGTCAACTATCTGGCGTCGAACCCGATGCACTCAACTGCGGCAAAGTGCCCATTGCGGAAATAGAGAACTCGGATTGAACACACCGATTGCGGACATTGGGGTGACCGTGAAACCTGCTTACTGTCACTTACTGGTGCCGTGTGTGGCTGACCAAGTTTTTGTGGACTCCCAAGGTTAAGAGCAACAATGCGGAATTGTGAGCAACGGTGCGGGTCTCACGTCAATTTGGACCCACTTCTTCCGCCATCCGGTAGCCCATCGCCCGGTATCCACGCTGGCGCTTACCCCACATCCGCAGCAGTGCTGGGTGACCGGTGTCCACAAAATCAATGATGCGCACGTCCGTCTTGGTGGCGTGCTCGCGGTGCAATCGGCCTGCGTATTGCTGTAATGTGCCTTTCCATGAAACCGGCATTGCCAACACCAAAGTGTCGAGCGGTGGAT
>CAYHDD010000464.1:0-3475 GCA_964355195.1 uncultured Rhodoferax sp.
GTTCGAGGTCAACTCGGCCTTGCTGTCGCGCGCCACGGTCTACGTCTTGCAGCCCCTGTCCGGTGCGCAACTGGAGAGCATCATCGCCAGGGCGCTGGCCTTGCACGAACTGCCGCCCGTCGACGCAGCCGCGGCTGAGCGGCTCGTGGCCTATGCCGATGGCGACGCACGGCGCCTGCTCAACACATTGGAGACGCTCGCCGTGGCGGCCCGCCAGCAAAAGGTCGGGAGCATCACAGATGCCTGGCTGCTCAAGGTTCTGGGTGAGCAGTTGCGTCGCTATGACAAGGGTGGCGAGCAGTTTTACGACACGATCTCGGCGCTGCACAAGGCGGTACGCGGCTCCGATCCCGACGCCGCCCTGTACTGGTTTGTGCGCATGCTCGACGGCGGTGTGGACCCGCGCTACATGGCGCGCCGCCTGCTGCGTATGGCCAGCGAGGACATCGGTCTGGCCGACCCGCGTGCCTTGCGCCTGGCGCTCGACGCAGCCGAGGTTTACGAGCGCCTGGGCACGCCCGAGGGCGAATTGGCGCTGGCCGAGTGCGTGCTCTACCTGGCAGTGGCGCCCAAATCAAACGCGGTCTACAAGGCTTTCAACGAAGCCAGGGCGTTGATCAAGAAGGACGGCACGCGTCCGGTGCCGATGCATTTGCGCAACGCACCGACCCAACTCATGAGAGAGCTCGACTACGGCAAGGGCTACCGCTACGCGCATGACGAGGAGGGTGGCTTTGCAGCGGGTGAACGCTACCTGCCCGACGGCATGGCAGCGCCCGGTTTTTACCTCCCGGTCGAGCGCGGGCTGGAGATCAAAATTGCCGAGAAGCTGCGCCAGTTGCGCGAACTGAACCACGCGCCGGTGCCATCGGTTCGCTCTGGCGCGGGCCTATAATTTTCGGATCGCGCTTGGCGCCTGCCAGTCTTCAAATTGAACCAACCGGAGAATCAACGTGCAACTCAAGAAGCTTGTCTCACTGTGTGCCGTCAGCGCTTTGCTGGGCCTGCTTTCGCTGAGTGCCAGCGCCCAGCAAAAGTTGTTTGTCTACACCTCCATGAAGGAGTCGATGACGGTCGATCTGAAGGCGGCGTTGGCCAAGAAACACCCCGACCTCAAGGTCGATTTTCAGTCGGCGGGTGCCGGCAAGCTGATGGCCAAGATTGCCGCCGAGCGCGAGTCCGGAAAGATCATGGCCGACGTGCTGTGGACCAGCGAGGTGCCTGACTTCTACCAGTTGAAGGCGCAGGGCTTGCTGCTGCCCTATATCCCGACCGACTCCAAACTGCTGCTCAACCCGCTGCCCGACTACGACGGCTCCTTCACCGCAGTGCGCCTGGGCACACTGGGCATCGCCTACAACACGCGTTTGATCAAGGAAGCGCCCAAGACCTGGACCGATGTCCAAAAACCGGCCTTCAAGGGCGCTTATGGCATTGCCAATCCTGCGTTGTCGGGTACCGCCTACATGAGCGTGGCGGTACTTTCCAAAGCCTTTGGTTGGGGCTACTTCGAGGCGCTGCGCGCCAATGGTGCGAAGATGGGCAAGGGCTCCGGCCAGGTGGTGGACGACACCGCTTCAGGCGACTTGCTGGCCAGCCTGGCGGTGGACTACATCACGCTCGACAAGGTGGACAAGGGTGCCACACTGGCGCTGGTCTATCCGCCTGAAATGCTGGTGATCCCGAGCCCGATTGCCATCTTCAAGAACAGCCCGAATGCCGAAGCAGCAAAGAAGTTTGTCGACTTTGTGCTCTCCAAAGACGGCCAGGCCATCATTGCCAACGAAGGTACGCTGCCGGTGCGCACGGACGTCAAGGTGCCCGAGCGCTACAAGCTGCCCCCGGTGGAAGAGGCCATGAAGCGCGCCATGAAGATCGACTACAAACAGATCATGGCAGACAAGGAAGCGACGATCAAGAAGTTCACCGACATCATGCAGAAGTGATGTCGGCGGGTAACTGCTAGGTGGCCAGCGTTCACATCGAGGGCGTCAGCAAGGCGTATGCCGGGCGGACCATTCTGTCCAGCCTTTCGCTCGACATCCACGACGGTGAATGTTTCACGCTGCTGGGGCCGTCGGGTTGCGGCAAGACCGTCTTGATGCGTTTGATTGCCGGCTTCGAGGCGCCCGACAGCGGTCGTATTTCCATTGGGGAGCAGAGCGTTGCGAACGCCGATACGGGGCGGGCGCTGCCACCCGACCAGCGCGGTCTGGGCATGGTGTTTCAGGACTACGCGGTGTGGCCGCACATGAGCGTGTTCGACAACGTCGCCTACCCGCTCAAGCTGGCCAAGGTCGATGCCGCTTCATTGCGCGAGCGCACGCTGCGCGCCATCGATCTGGTCGGGCTCGAAGGCCTGGATGCGCGCCTGCCATCGCAGCTCTCCGGCGGTCAGCAGCAGCGCGTGGCGCTGGCGCGGGCGCTAGTGTCGGAGCCGCGCCTGCTCTTGCTCGATGAACCACTCAACAACCTCGACGCCAACCTGCGCGAGGAGATGCGTTTCGAGATCAAGGCCTTGCAGCGCAAGCTCGGCATCACCATCCTGTACGTCACGCATGACCAGGAGATTGCGTTGGCGCTGTCAGACCGGCTGGCCGTGATGGACGAAACGGGGCACCTGCGTCAGATCGGTGCCCCGCAAGAGGTTTATGAGCATCCGGCCGACGAGTTTGTTTTTCGTTTCCTTGGCATTGCGAACTTTCTGCCGGTACGCCGTGCTGGCGCAGCGCTCTACATTGGTGGCTCCGCCACGCCCTGGGTCGGACCCATGCCTGACAAAGCGGGAGCTCTGTTGAGCGCCGGGTTTCGCCCCAGCGATGTACTGCTCTCGCGCTCTGACGATGGGTTGGCAGGCGTCATGCGCCGGGTCAGCTTTCTGGGCGCGCAGGTGGACTATTTGATCGACATAGCGGGCACGACGATCCGCGCCGCGATGCCCAGCCACGAGTGCCTGGAGCGCGACCTGATGTTCGCTGAGGGCGACGCCTGCCGGGTTGGCTTGACCAGCGTGCAGTGGTTCGTTGCCCCCACGCTTGCCACTTCGTGTGCTGCGCTGGACAGGCCGACGCCCGAGGCGTTGGCTCTTCGTCCCGTCCCACCCTGCGAAGGCAGGCCGGGAGCCGCGGGACTCAGCCCCGAGGGGGCCGTGCCTAGCTTGGGGCGGCCCGGCGCGTCGGCTAGCGGAGCACGGGTGTAACGATGCTGACCAAATCATCACCTCGCATCGGCACGCCACAGATTCTGTTCGGCCTGTCGGTTGGCGTCTTGGTGATCGTGGTGGCGGTGCCGATGCTGCTGATTTTCTTCAACGCCTTTTGGGTCGATGGCCACTTCAACGTGGTCGATGTGGTCAAGGTGCTCAAGCAACCGGAAACGTACAAGGCGCTGCTCAATTCACTCATTCTGTCGGCCGGTGTGACGGTGACCGGGACCATCGTCGGCACCTTCTTCGCCTGGCTCGTCACGCGCACCG
>CAYHDD010000465.1:0-3433 GCA_964355195.1 uncultured Rhodoferax sp.
CACGAACGCCATCTGGATTTGATCGGCTCGGCTGCGGCGTCGGAGCAGGTCCAAGTCCAGCATCTGGGTCAGACGCTGGACGGGCGAGACATGACGCTCCTGCGCATCACCGACGAGCGCAGTGCCACGCCGTTGGCGCAGAAGAAGAAGGTCTGGGTCATCGCGCGCCAGCATCCAGGCGAGTCCATGGCCGAGTGGTTTGTCGAGGGCTTTCTGGAGCGTCTGCTGGATGGCGACGACCCGGTTTCGCGCGTGCTGCTGGCCCAATGCGTCTTTCACGTGGTGCCCAATATGAATCCCGACGGCGCGGCACGCGGCAACCTGCGCACCAACGCGGTCGGCACCAATCTGAACCGCGAATGGCTCGCGCCCAGCGTGGAAAAGTCTCCCGAGGTGTATTGCGTGCGCCAGAAGATGCTGGAGGTCGGCGTTGACCTGAACCTCGATATTCATGGTGACGAAAACTTGCCCTACAACTTTTGCGTTGGCACCGAGGGTCGGCCCGGCTACAGCCCGCGCATCGAGACTCTGGAAAACAATTTCAAGGCAGCGTGGCGACGGACCTGCCCCGATTTTCAAACCACGCAGGGCTATGACCGTACCCAACCGGGCGAGGGCAATATGACCCTCGCCACCAACTGGGTCGGGCAGAACTTTGACTGTCTGACCTTTACGATCGAGATGCCGTTCAAGGACAACGCCGACTTGCCCGACGAAGGCGTCGGCTGGAGTGGCGAGCGCTCCAGAAAACTTGGCGCCAGTGTCCTGTTGCCGGTTCTGGCGGTGCTGGAACAACTGAGGCCGCGCGCATGACGGACGAATCCACCAGTCCCAAGTTTCGCCGCGCGACGCCCCCGGCGACGCGCGCACCCGTGCCGGCCGGGCAGAGCAACACTGCGGCGATTGGCCCAAATGGCACGCTGCGCCTGAACAAGCGCATGGCCGAGCTGGGGCTGGCCTCACGCCGCGAGGCCGATGAATGGATCGGCAAGGGTTGGGTCAAGGTCAATGGCGAAGTGGCGACCATGGGCATGCAGGTCAAGCCCGATGTACGCATCGAAATCAACAAGCAAGCGCAGGGCCAACAGGCCAATCAGGTGACGATCCTGTTGAACAAGCCGATGGCCATCGTCAGCGGCCAGGCCGAAGACGGGCACCTGCCGGCGATCACCCTGATCCAGCCACAGAACCGCTGGGCCGAGGACAACGCACGCTTCTTCTTTCACCCCAAGCAGTTGCAAAGCCTGGTGCCGGCCGGTCGGCTCGACATCGATTCGATAGGCCTCCTGGTGCTGACGCAAGATGGCCGGGTGGCGCGCCAGCTGATTGGTGAAGATTCGGTGATGGAGAAGGAATACCTGGTGCGCGTCAGCTACACCGGCTTCAACCAGCCCGATGGCCAGCCCGATCAACTGCTGCAAATCAATGAGGGCGACCCGGTCAGCAGCAATGTGCAGGCGGTCTTCCCTGTGGAGCGGCTGGCCCTGCTGCGACACGGTCTGAGTCTGGACGGCCAGGCACTTAAACCGGCCAAGATTGCCTGGCAAAACCCGGAGCAGTTGCGCGTCGTGCTGACGGAAGGCAAGAAGCGCCAGATTCGCCGCATGTGCGAGCTCGTCGGCCTGAAAGTCGTGGGTTTGAAGCGCGTGCGCATCGGCAAAGTCATGCTCGGTAACCTGCCGCTCGGCCAGTGGCGCTATCTGGCGCCGCATGAGCATTTCTAATTCGGAGTAGTCACATGAAACTTGTTCACTTGAAACAAATCGCCTGGGCCGCAGTGGCCTTATGTGGGGCCTTGTCGCTGAGTCAGGCGCAGGCGCAAACCGGAACGCCCAATACCGTCAACGCGATTTGCAGCACCGACCTGGCCTGGTGCGAGCGTGCCGCACAAGAGTTCACGCGCAGCACCGGCATCAAGGTGATGCAGTCGCACAAGGCGACCGGCGAGGCGGCGGCGCAATTGCGCGCTGAAGCGGCCAACCCGAAGACCGACCTCTGGTGGGGTGGCACCGGTGACCCCTTCCTCCAGGCCGCCGAGCTTGGCCTGCTGGAGCCCTACCGCCCGACCTATCTCAACGACCTGCACAGTTGGAGCGTGCGCCAGTACGCCATGACGCAAAACATGGTTGGTGGTTTCTACACGTCGGCCATCGGCTTCGGTTGGAACACCGAAGTGCTTAAGAAGAAGAATTTGCCGGAACCCAAGTGTTGGTCCGACATGCTCAGGCCGGAGTACAAGGGCGACATCGAGATATCTCACCCGGCCTCCAGCGGCACCGCCTACACCATTCTGGCCGGATTGGTGCAGTTGATGGGTGAAGAGCAGGCCTTCGATTACCTGAAGAAGCTGCACAAGAACGTCAGCAACTACACGCGCAGCGGCCAGGCCCAGGCGCCCAACGTGGCGAAAGGCGAAGTGGCGGTCGGCATCAGTTTCATCTTTGGCTTTGAAGCCTGGAAACACAACAAGTACCCGATCAAGACCGCTGCACCGTGCGAGGGCACCAGCTACGAGGTGGGAGGTATTGCGATGGTCAAGGGGCAGCGCAACAAGGAGGCAGCCAAGCGCTATTACGACTGGCTGATGAGCCCGCAGGGGCAGGCCATTGGTGGCCAGGCCAACGCCTTGCAGGTGCCGGCCAACAAAACGTTCAAGCTTGATCCGAGAATCCCGCTGCTCGACAACGTGCGGCTCATCAAGTACGACTTTGAGAAGTACGGCAAAGCAGCCGAGCGGCGCCGCCTGCTGGAGCGCTGGACCAAAGAGGTCGAGTCACTGCCGCGTTAAGCGCGTCCAGAATCATGAGCAAGCCAAACCCCCGCAATCCGCTGAAACACTTGCGGGTTTCCGACCTGCGTGGCGTGGCTCAGTTGGCCACTCAGGCGACAGCCGGAGTTGCACGCATCGCCGAGGGTGTGCACCAGTCGGTCTGGGGCAGCATGGGCGTGCCTGGGGGCAAAGCGGGCGGCACAACGCGCGGGCTCACTGGCCTGGTCTATCAGGGCGTGCATGGGCTCGCACAGCTGGTGGGCAAGGGTCTTCAGGGCGTTCTTGCCCGCCTGGAACCTGCGCTGGAAGCAATGGTTCAGGAGCCGGCCGAAACAGCGCAGCGCGAAGCAGTGTTGGCGGCGCTCAACGGCGTGATGGGAGATCGCCTGCGGGCCAGCCACAACCCCTTGGCGACGCCGATGACGCTGCGTTATCAGGGTCGGGTGCTGGACTGGACGAGCAGGCCGACACTACCCGCTGCGTCCGGCAAGGTGCTGCTGCTGATTCACGGTCTGTGCATGAACGACTTGCAGTGGCAGACGCGCAACGACGGGCAGGCTGGGAGCCACGCCGGGGCGCTGGCGTCCGAGCTCGGCTATTGCCCGCTGTATCTGCGCTACAACAGCGGCCTGCACACTTCACAAAATGGTCGTGAACTGTCAC
>CAYHDD010000466.1:0-3432 GCA_964355195.1 uncultured Rhodoferax sp.
CGGATCGGGGCCAGCCATGGCTATCGCATGTTCGAGTGCGACGTCAAGTTGAGCGCTGACGGTGTGCCCTTTTTGTTGCACGACTCGACGCTGGAGCGCACCACCAACGGTCCGCAACGCCTGGGCACCCACGCCAGCCTTGTGGCGGGCGAGCAGCTCTGGAGCAGCTTGTTGCAGCTCGACGCCGGCAGTTGGCATTCGCGCGCCTTTGCCGGCGAAGCACTACCAAGTCTGGAAGCCGTTGCCCGCTATTGCCTGCACAACGGTTTCTTGTTGAACATTGAGATCAAACCGACGCCAGGCCTCGAACATGAAACCGGGGCAGCGGTGGCCGAGCACGCCGCCCGGTTCTGGCAAAGCGCCACGGTACCGCCCCTGCTGACCTCGTTCCAGCCCGAGGCTCTGTCAGCGGCTGGCGCGGCGCAAGCGCATTTGCCGCGTGGCCTCTTGCTGGATTCGCTCTGGAGCGGCTGGCTGGACGCGGCACGCTCGCTCGGTTGCGTGGCGATCGTTTGCAACCACGCCCTGTGGGACGCCGCTAACGTGCAACAAGCCAAAGACGCTGGCCTGCGTTGCCTGAGTTACACCGTCAACGATGAATCGACCGCCCAGCGACTCCTCAACCTGGGCACAGACGGCATCATTACCGACCGGGTTGATCTGTTTGCACCCTCAAGCTAGTGCCCTGCGCGTCTAACGCCAGCCACGCAACATCAGCCATTGCCCGGTGGCGCTTGCCAGCACCATGGCGGCGTAGGTCGCCATCATTCCATCGCGACCAAAGAACCATAAACCAAGCCCGAGCACGAGCGTGTTGAGGACAAAGAGCGCAACAATCTGCGCCCAAAACGCGACCTTGCGTGATTGTTTCTTGAACAGGAAACGCCCCGTCAACACGAGCAAGAACGACAAGCAGCCGGCCGGTGCCAGGAAATTGAGCAAATGATTCAGCAGTGCGGAGGCGGCCATGAATGTCTGATTTTATAATCGGCTCATGGCAGTCTGGGCTTTAGGTATCAATCACACGACCGCGCCGCTGGACTTGCGCGGCCGGTTTGCCTTCGCCATCGATCAGGTCGCACCTACTTTGCACGCTTTGCGCGAGTCTTTGTCGCGCCGACCCGAGGCGGCGCTGATCTCCACCTGCAACCGGACCGAGATCTACTGCGCCGGCGAACAGCCCGAAGTCGAGAGCACGCTCGATTGGCTCGCCCGAAGCGGTGGCGTGGCGCCCTCGGTGCTGCGCAGCCACACCTACAGCTTGCAGGATGGTCTGGCAGCACGGCACGCATTCAGGGTTGCCAGTGGACTGGATTCGATGGTGTTGGGCGAGCCACAAATTCTGGGCCAGATCAAGGACGCGGTGCGCGCTGCGGAGTCGGCCGGCGCGCTCGGCACAACACTCAGTCAGCTCTTCCAGCGCTCGTTTGCAGTAGCCAAGGAAGTGCGCACTTCCACCGAGATCGGCGCCCACTCGATCAGTATGGCGGCGGCTGGTGTGCGCCTGGCCGGTCAGTTGTTTGAGGATCTTGGTCAAGTCAAGGTGCTATTTGTCGGCGCTGGTGAAATGATCGAGCTGTGTGCCACCCACTTTGCTGCCAAGACCCCAAAGAGCATGTCAATTGCCAATCGCACCCTGGAGCGCGGAGAAAAGTTGGCGAGTCGCTTTGGCGCCGAAGTCATGCATCTGGCGGAACTGCCCGACCGACTGCACGAATTCGACGCCGTCATCAGTTGCACTGCCAGCACTCTGCCCATCATTGGTTTGGGTGCGGTGGAGCGCGCCTTGAAGCGGCGCAAACACCGTCCCATGTTCATGATCGATCTGGCCGTGCCGCGCGATATTGAGGTCGAGGTCAAGGCTCTGGAAGATGTTTACCTGTACACCGTCGACGACCTGGCCGGTGTTGTGCAAACCGCTCAGGCCAACCGGCAGGCTGCGGTGGCGCAGGCCGAGGCGATTGTGGACGCCGGCGTGCAAAGTTTCATGCACTGGGTCGACCAGCGCGGCTCGGTGCCGCTGATCCAGCAACTCAACGCACAAGCCGACGAGTGGCGCCACGGCGAACTCAACCGGGCGCGCAAGCTGCTCGCCAAAGGCGAAGACGTGGATGCCGTGCTGGAAGCACTCTCCAGGGGCTTGACACAAAAGATGCTGCACGGCGCAATGGCTGAATTGCGCGCTGCCGACACTCAGGCTCGTGATCGCGCCAGTTCTGCCATTCAACATTTCTTTTTGCGCAAAGAGCGTTGAATATGACCCCCACGCCTGTCACTTTGTGTACTGCGATGCCCCCCGAGGGGGCTGTGCTTGCTTGGGGCGGCCCGGCGCGACGCACTGCGCTCATCCAGTCGCAGCTTTAGCGACGCTCGTCCATGCACCCGCCAGTTCTTTGACAGGCTCAGGGCGCGCGGGAGTTGTTCTACCCCGGATAACGACCGTTCGGGCCGAGTCTGTCAAAGCTCCCTTGCACCTTTGCCTTACCACCGCTACCGCTCATGAAAACCTTTCTTCGCCAACAACTGAACCGCTACGCTGACCGACTTGGGGAACTGGAGTTCTTGCTCTCGCGCGAAGACATCATGAAGGACATGACCCAGTTTCTCGCCCTCTCGCGCGAACACACCGAAGTCGCTGCCGTGACCACGCGCTGGAGCCGCTACCAGCAACGCGAGGCCGATCAGCGTGAAGCGCAGGAGTTACTGGTCAGTGCCAGTGGAGATGCCGACATGGGACAGATGGCGCAGGAAGAAATCGACGCCGCCAACGCTGAATTGCAACAATTGGAGGCCGAACTCCAGCGCATGCTGCTGCCCAAAGACCCGGACGACTTGCGCAACGCCTTTGTTGAAATCCGCGCCGGCACCGGCGGAGACGAGTCGACCCTGTTTGCTGGTGATCTGACCCGCATGTACACACGCTACTGCGACCGCCGCGGCTGGAAGGTGGAGATCATGAGCGAGTCGCTGAGTGAGCTGGGCGGCTACAAGGAAGTGGTGTTGCGAGTGCTGGGCGATCAAGTCTATGGTGCGCTCAAGTTCGAGTCAGGCGGCCACCGCGTGCAACGTGTTCCAACGACCGAGACGCAGGGTCGCATCCACACCAGCGCCTGTACGGTGGCCGTGCTGCCTGAGCCCGACGAGGCGGTAGTGATCCAGATCAACCCGGCCGACTTGCGCATCGACACCTACCGTGCCAGCGGGGCCGGCGGCCAGCACATCAATAAGACCGACTCTGCGGTACGCATCACCCACTTGCCCACCGGTATCGTGGCCGAGTGCCAGGACGGACGCAGTCAGCACAGCAACAAGGCGCAGGCGCTCAAGGTGCTGACTGCACGTATCCAGGAAAAGGATCGCTCTGAGCGCGCCGCCAGGGACGCGGCCGAGCGCAAGAGCCTGATTGGCAGCGGCGACCGCAGCGACCGCATC
>CAYHDD010000467.1:0-3426 GCA_964355195.1 uncultured Rhodoferax sp.
CGGTCTACGTGGAAGGGCGCATCAAGACGCGCAAGTACACCGACAAGGACGGCGTTGAAAAGTATGCTACTGACATTATTGCCAACGAAATGCAGATGCTCGGCGGCCGCGAAGGCGGGGGCGAACCGTCCGGCGGCGACGAGGCTGGCGGCTATGCGCGACCCGCCGCAGCGTCGCGTCCGGCCCCGGCATCGCGCCCACCGGCAGCAGCAACGGCCAAGCCGTCGAGTGGCTTCGATGACATGGACGACGACATTCCGTTTTGAGATGTAATTTCTTGATTCGTTAATAGATGTCCTGCAGCCTAATAGCGGTGGGACTTTTTTCTTGGTTGATGCCATCTTTCTGCCCTGGAGATGGCCCTCATTTCGTTCCGTAACCCGTCAGTGTGGTGTCCCGATCGGCTTTCATCTGCATGGTTGCAGCTCAAAATGCAGCTCTGCCGAGCAAGGAATTGTGGCTCCCGATACACTTTGCGGCGAGCTGGTTTACTGAACGAGCTTGTTTTTTGCAAACCCATTCTTCAATCCAAGGAAATTTATGAAAACACTCGCTGCATTGGTTCTGGCGGCATCCTGCGCCGCACTCACAACGCCCGCTTCGGCCCAGTTCGCCAAGCCAGAGGACGCCATCAAGTATCGCCAGAGTGTCATGACGTTGATGGCCGCGCACGTTGGGCGCCTGGGTGCCATGGCCAATGGCAAAGTGCCTTTCGACGCCAAGCAGGCGGTTGAGAATGCGGCGGTGGTGGAGAGCCTGGTCAAACTGCCTTGGGCGGCTTTTGGCGAGGGCACCGACAAGGGGCGCAGCAACAAGGCGATGCCAGAAATCTGGAAAGAGCCCGCCAAGTTCAAAGAAGGGGCCGACAAGCTGGTCGCTGAAGCGGGCAAGCTCAGTGCGGCAGCGAAGGTGGGCACGCTGGACAGCCTGAAGACCGCTTTTGGCAGTGCCGCCGGTGCCTGCAAGGGCTGTCACGACAACTATCAGGCCAAGTAAGCGGCAAGCTTTGAGCACGGCCACAGCGCGCCCATCGCTGTGGCTCCAGCGCAGCGGCTGCTCGAATCGACGCCCGCTGGCGCCCCTGTGCTGATTGGTGGAGAGAAATACCACTGATATTTGTAGGGACTCTGTACTACGGGGGGTATACGATATATACTCCATGCAGTATCTAAAGGAGTCCCATGAGTTCTTTTCATCTTTCCGATTTCTCCCAGGCGGTGCGGCCGCTGAGCTTGGTCATGCTGAGCCTTGGCCTGTTAGCGGTGTCCTCTGCCATGGCCCAGGCGCGCCTGGAGGTGGCGGTGCTGCCAGCCCAGGTCAAGGCGGTGGGGACCGGATTTGAACTCGATGGGGTGATCCAGCCGGTCAAGCAGAGCACGGTGTCGGCGCAGGCCGCCGGGCGTCTGGTCAGTCTGACGGTCAAGGCCGGGGACAAGGTGCGAGCTGGCCAGCTGTTGGCCACGATTGACGACCGCGAGGCACAGACTGGTGTCGAGCGCAGTCAGGCGCAGGTGGCCCAGGCGCAATCCGAACTGCGCAACGCGCAAGCCAACTTTGACCGCACCCGTGATTTGCAGGGCAAGGGTTTTGTGAGCGCCGCAGCGCTCGATACCGCTGACACCCAGTTGAAGTCAGCTCAGGCCGGTCGGGCTCAGGCTGGCGCTGGGGCCAAGCAGTCAGCCCTGGCGCAGGGCTTCACGCGGGTCGTGGCGCCCTTCGAGGGTTGGGTCTTGCAGACGCAGGCCGAGGCCGGTGATCTGGCGGTGCCGGGCAAACCTTTGCTGACCTTGTATGCCCCGCTGCCACTGCGCACGGTGGTTCAGGTGCCGGTATCGCGTTCGGCGCTGGCGCGTACCGCCAGTGCGGTCGAGGTGCTGGTGCAGGAAGGTGCCACAACGGCCAAATGGGTGCGCCCGGTGGCCACCAGCGTGGTGCCGACGGCGGACCAGGTATCCCAGACGATTGAATGGCGGCTTGAAATGCCGACCGAGACGGCCAAGTCATTGTTGCCGGGTCAGCAGGTGCGCGTGCGCTTTGTTGGCACGCAGGCCGAACGCATGGTGATCCCCGCGCAGGCGGTGCTGCGCCGCGGTGAGCTGACAGCGGTCTACGTGGTGGCTGGCAAGACTTTCGCGCTGCGCGCGGTGCGGCTGGGGTCTGACCACGGCGCCGACGGGGTTGAGGTGGTGGCTGGCCTGGCAGCGGGTGAACGCGTCGCGACCGATCCGGTCAAAGCCGGTTTGACCGGTGCACAACCGGCCGGACTCAAGTGAGACCGGCATGAAAGACACAACCAAGATGGGCGTCTCCGGGCGCATCGCTGCTGCTTTTCAGGACAACGCGCTGACGCCGTTGTTGGCTCTGGTGGCCTTGCTGCTGGGACTGTTTGCCGTGCTGGTGACGCCGCGCGAGGAAGAGCCACAAATCAATGTCACGATGGCCAATGTGCTGATTCCGTTTCCCGGTGCCAGCAGTGTGGACGTGCAGAACATGGTGGCGCGTCCGGCCGAACAGGTCTTGAGTCAGATTGCCGGCATCGAACACAGCTACTCGGTGGCGCGCCCCGGGCTGGCGGTGCTGACGGTGCAGTTCAAGGTGGGTGTACCGCGCACCGAAGCCCTGGTGCGTTTGTATGACGTACTGAACGCCAATCAGGACTGGCTGCCGCGCGATCTGGGCACCCTGAGCCCGATCGTCAAACCCAAGGGCATTGATGATGTGCCGGTGGTTGGCATCACGCTGTCGAGTCGCGAGGCATTGCCGGCGCTGGAACTGGAGCGCGTCGCGCGCGCCGTGGAGGTCGAGCTCAAGCGCGTGCCGGGAACGCGTGAGGTGCAGACCATCGGCGGCCCCGGGCGTGCGGTGCAGGTTTGGCTTGACCCGGTGCGTCTGCGCGAGCGTGGCGTCGACCTGATTTCATTGAAGCAATCGCTGTCGGCCTCCAGTTTTGGCATGCCGGCCGGCGCGGTGCTGGATTCAAGCGCCAAGTCGCCCCAGATGCTGAGTGTTGAAACCGGCGAATTTCTACGCTCGGCGCAGGACGTGGGCGATCTGGTGGTCGGCGTTCACAAGGGTTTGCCGGTTTATCTGCGTGAAGTGGCGCGCATCGAGGACGGCGCTCAGCAACCGCAGCGCTATGTCTGGTTCACACCGGGTGCTGCCGATGCCCAGGCCGGAGCCGTCTACCCCGCCGTGACTCTGACCGTCACCAAGAAGCCGGGCGAGAACGCGGTCGATGTGTCGCGTGCCGTGCGCGAGCGCGTTAAGGCCCTGAGCAATACGGTGATCCCGAGCAATATCGAGGCCAACATCACGCGCGACTATGGCGAGACGGCCGCCGAAAAGGCGAACAAGCTGATTCAGAAACTGGCCTTTGCCACCGGCTCAGTCATTTTGCTGGTCGGATTTGCCTTGGGGCGGCGCGAG
>CAYHDD010000468.1:0-3425 GCA_964355195.1 uncultured Rhodoferax sp.
TTCGCTGTCATGAACCTCAATAGCCCGGCACCCGAAATGTCACTGCCTGGCCTGGCCGCTTACATCTCGAATCCACCGGGCCACACTCAGTTCGATCCCACCGACCTGATGACCATTGATTTGCCCTACGAATTGGAAAAGCGATCTCAGCTCCCGCAAACAACGATAGTCCCACCAAAGATCACGACGGGAGATGTGCGCGACTGGAGTGGTCGTTACGCAGGTTTGCGAATGGAGAGCTATTCAGCCTTGCTGCCACGCCTTGCCGTCGCATTGTTGCTGAGTCCAAAGATTGTTCGCGTTGACAATGACGGCGCAATCTTTGTTAACGCCACCGGGCCCTATCATCACACCGGCGCTGGCCTGTATTCGCTGGCCCAACCCGCCGGACCGCTGAAGACCACGATTGGATTTGCCCAAGCGGGGAGCGACGTACTGATGGCTCCACATACGCTGCAAGCGAGCCGACGCCTGGCCTGGTATGAGCAAGCAGTTCTCACCGCAGGTGGTTTGCTGGTGGCCCCTGTGCTGCTGCTTGGTCTGGCACTTTTCCACAGGCGCAAGGGCGACCCGGAGCAGCGTCAGATCGATGGATTCCAGGCCGGATCCGCATTCGCTTTGTTGGCCGGAATTGCTGCGGAGTTGTCGGTCGCTTCCCATTTGCAGAGAGTCGATGCGCTGGGCTGGATCGTGTCGAGCTGGCGCGTCGGTATGGGTATCGCGCTGCTTGGGTTGCTGATCACTGCACTTTGGGTCCTGCGCAGAGCACTAACCCCCTCTAAGCAAGTGAGCGAACAAAGATCGAGTTCTGGACGTCTCTATGCGACCACGTCAATGCTGTTGGCAATCTGGATCTGGCTCGCAGCCTTGTACTGGCAGGTCCCAGTGGCTATTCTTTGATACGTGGGCCTGGCGCCCTGGACTTGGGTGACAACATTTTTCGGCGTCGAGCAGTTGTCCGTTTGTAAGCAGCTGTTGGATGGACTCCTGCGCGGCGCTGCTGAGCGCCGTGGGATGCTGATCCTCCGAGAAGTACGCAATCATGCGTGGGCGGATTGTCGGTGCTGGCCGGAACCGGCTTTGCCAAGAGCGCCACGATTGCGGTGCGCGGCATTGCGTCAGAACGAATCATGTCGCAGGGCTGTCCGAATCTGGCCAACGTCATCTCGCTAGACCGCGAGGTGGCGCTGGCGTGTAAACTGGGTTGGTTTCCAATGTCATCATCCAAAAGCAGGCCACCATGACCGCAGACATTCGCTGGAAGCAGCGTTTCAGCAATTACCTCAAAGCCTTGCAAACACTGGCCGAGGCGGTGGAGTTGGCCCGGCAGCGCGAACTTAGCAAGCTGGAACAGCAGGGTCTGATTCAGGGCTTTGAGTTCACCCACGAACTTGCGTGGAATGTTCTTAAAGACTATCTGGAAGAGCAGGGTTTTGTGGACATCATCGGATCCAAGAACGCAAGCCGCCAGGCGTTCAGGAACGCACTCATCACCGATGGCCAAGCATGGATGGACATGATCAAGGCGCGCAATCTGACGTCGCACACCTACAACACCGAGATTGCGGCAGGCATTGCCAGTGACATCCTGGCGCGCTTCTACCCGGCCTTTGCAGCGATGGCGATCACCTTCACGGCGCTGGTGGTACATACAGATCCGGACGCATGAAGCACGGACTGCCCGACCAGACGGTCGAAACGATTGGCTCTGTTTTCGTCACCTTTCCCGAGGTGGAACGAGCCGTGCTGTACGGTTCACGCGCCAAAGGCAACTACAAACCTGGTTCCGACATCGATCTGACGCTGTTCGGTGCAAACCTGACGCAGTCGCTGTGCGCCACCATTGCTGATGCGCTGGATGACTTGCTGTTGCCCTACAGCATTGATTTGTCGGTATTTGCCGAGCTGAAGCACCCGGAGTTGCAAGCGCATATCGAGCGCGTGGGTGTGGTGTTCTACCAGCGGCCATAGCGAGCCGGGGTCGCAACAAGCGCTGGCTTTTTCGATGTTTCACGGTTGGGATCCGTTGCCACAGCTCCGGCACCGCCCGCTGTGTGGACATCACGCGGATCGCCTTGATGTTCGGGTGTAGCTCGCAGGCAGACCTCAGCGCGGCAATGCTGCTCGCCCTTCAGACTGGCCGGGTTGCTATGCTCGCGCCATGCAAGCGCAAGACCTTCAACTGCTGGTGACCCGCGAGATGCCGTACGGCAAGTACCAGGGGCGTCTGATCGCCGACTTGCCTGGCAACTACCTGAACTGGTTCGCCCGCAGCGGCTTTCCCAAGGGTGAAATCGGCCGTCTGCTGGCGCTGATGCACGAGATTGATCACAACGGGCTGAGCGATCTGCTCAAGCCCTTACGCGCTGGCTGACGGCGCGGCTGATGTAGCGGCAGCGTCACCCCACAGTCGCTCGCCGCCGGCGTCGAGGTGCGTGAGGTACACCCGCACTTCAAACTCCAACTGGTGATAGTGCGGCTCCATGTAGGTGCATAGCTTGTAGAAGGCTTTGTCGTGGGCGCGTTCACGCAGGTGCGCCAGCTCATGTACCACGATCATGCTCAAAAATTCGGCTGGGCAATCCCTGAACAGCGCGCCAATGCGAATCTCTCGCTTGGCCTTGAGTTTGATGCCCTGCACGCGTGCCACCGTGGTGTGCGTGCCCAGCGCGTTGTGCAGAATGTGCAACTTGCTGTCAAAGGCCACTTTGGACAGAGGCTCGGCGCCGCGCAGATGCTCGGACTTGAGCGACTGCACGCGCTCGTACAGCGCACGGTCAGTGCGAATGCCGTGAGCTTGCGCGTATTTCTTCTGCAACCAGGGCCCGATGCGCTGGTCAGCGAGCATTTGCCGTACCGGTGCCAAGGTTTCGGCCGGGTAGCCTTGCAGGAACTTTAAGATGGCTGGTGCCCGGGTGCTTGAATGGCTGACCGTTTCAGCCGTGCAGCGACTCGTACTTGGCCATCAACTGGTCCGGGCTTTCGACGAAATCCGGATTGACGGAGATGCAGTCGGCCGGGCAGACCAGTTTGCACTGAGGTTCGTCTTCTGCGCCGACGCACTCGGTGCAGCGCGCCGGGTCGATCACGTAGAGCAGATCGCCAGCGCTGATGGCGTCGTTCGGGCAGGCCGGTTTGCAGGCATCGCAGGCGGTGCAGTCTTCGGTAATGATCAAGGCCATATTGGTTTCCTTTGGGTTCAGAGGGGGCGGATGTGGCTCAGGCCGAAACCTGAGCTTCGAGTTCAGCGAGTTTATTGTGCCTGAAGGCGCCCCACAACGCCGCGCCGATGGCACCGGCGTAAATTGAATCGACGTGCGAGCGAGCCGTGACGCTTACCTTTTCGGCCACGGTTTCCTCCTGAATCGCCGCCAGCAAGCCGCTGTCGAGCGCCAGACCGCCGGTGATCAGCGCGGTGCCGGTCT
>CAYHDD010000469.1:0-3422 GCA_964355195.1 uncultured Rhodoferax sp.
ATCCGCGGTCCGGGTGAATTCCTTGGCGCGCGCCAGTCGGGTGCAGCCATGCTCAGATTTGCCGACTTGAGCACCGATGCCGCTCTGCTGGACTGGGCCCGAACCCTGGCACCCGTGATGCTTGATCACTACCCCGAACTTGCGGACAAGCACATGGCGCGCTGGCTGGGCGGCCGACTTGACTATTTGAAGGCATGATGCGCATGGTGCACAGGGGTGTCGGGAAGGTCAACGGCTCTGGTAGGACAATAGCAACATGACTCTGACCGAACTCAAATACATCGTGGCGGTGGCGCGCGAGCGCCACTTCGGAAAAGCCGCGGATGCGTGTCACGTATCCCAGCCGACACTGTCGGTAGCGGTGAAGAAACTTGAGGAAGAGCTCGAAGTCAAGCTGTTTGAACGCACTGCCAATGAGGTTTCAGTCACGCCGCTGGGCGAAAGCATCGTGCGCCAGGCCCACAGTGTGCTGGAGCAGGCCGCCGCGATACGCGAAATTGCCAAGCGCGGCAAGGACCCCCTGAACGGGCCATTGACGCTGGGCGTGATCTACACCATCAGCCCCTATTTGCTGCCGGATCTGGTGCGCCAGATGATTGCACGCACACCACAAATGCCGCTGGTGCTGCAGGAGAACTTCACCGTCAAGCTATTGGACATGCTGCGACTCGGTGAAATCGATTGCGCCATCCTGGCCGAACCGTTTCCGGACGCCGGCCTGGCCGTGGCGCCACTCTACGACGAGCCCTTCCTGGCTGCCGTACCGGCCA
Source organism: uncultured Rhodoferax sp. (assembly GCA_964355195.1). Classification (GTDB taxonomy): domain Bacteria; phylum Pseudomonadota; class Gammaproteobacteria; order Burkholderiales; family Burkholderiaceae_C; genus Rhodoferax. The sequence continues at coordinate 771 of CAYHDD010000469.1, forward strand.
AACACCGGCTCGCTGCCCAGTCTGAGGTGACGACTGAGGAATTGAAGAACGAATCCATGCTGCTGTTGGGCAGTGGTCATTGCTTTCGTGACCATGTGCTGGAAGTCTGTCCGGAATTCGCGCGGTTTTCGAGCCATGTTGAAGGTATCCGCAAGAATTTTGAAGGGTCATCGCTGGAGACCATCAAACACATGGTGGCCGCTGGCATGGGGGTCACGTTGGTGCCGCGCCTGAGTGTTCCCAAAGAGGCCCTCGCTGTGAAGCCGACGCGCAAGCGGGCGGAAGATCCCAATCTCAAGTACCTGCCCTTCGCGGGCGACCCGCCAACGCGTCGTGTCGTGTTGGTATGGCGGCGCAGCTTCACGCGCTACGAGGCCATTGCGGCCCTGAGAAACGCCATTTACGCTTGTGAATTGCCGGGCGTGGCACGCTTGTCCTGAGTCTTGACGATGAAGGATTTCAAACCGCGTGTCGAGGCTTACCTTGATCTGATCCGCTGGAACCGGCCAGCCGGTTGGCTGCTGCTGTTGTGGCCGACCTTGAGCGCCCTGTGGATCGCTGCCAAGGGCTTTCCAGGCTGGCACTTGTTGCTGGTGTTTACGCTGGGCACGATCCTGATGCGCAGCGCGGGTTGCTGCATCAACGACGTCGCGGACCGCGAGTTTGACCGCCACGTCAAGCGGACCGCCGGGCGACCCGTGACCACCGGCAGGGTATCAGTCAAAGAGGCCTTGCTGCTCGGTGCAGGCCTGGCGTTGCTGGCCTTTGCGTTGGTGCTCAGCACCAATGCGGTGACGGTGCTTTGGTCCTTTGTGGCGCTCGCTCTCACCGTTTGCTATCCCTATGCCAAGCGCTTTGTGTCGATGCCGCAGGCGGTGCTCGGCATTGCCTTCAGCTTTGGCATTCCCATGGCTTTTTCGGCGGTTCAGGGTCAGAACTCACTGAGTCTGAGTGCCCTCCAAGCCAGTGTGCCGTGGCTGGCCTGGGTGCTGTTACTCGGCAATCTGTTCTGGGTGTTGGCCTACGACACCGAGTACGCCATGGTGGATCGCGATGACGATCTGGCGCTTGGCATGAAGACCTCGGCCATCACGCTCGGGCGCCTGGACGTTCCGGTGATCCTGCTTTGCTATCTGGCCTACATCGTGATCTGGGATGTCGTGCTGACGCCCTTTGTGGAAACGAAGGCGTTTTACCTGGCTGTGACCATGGCGTTTGGGCAGGTTGCCTGGCACTACACCTTGATTCGCCAGCGCTCGCGCGAGGGCTGCTTCAAGGCCTTTCGGTTGAACCATTGGCTCGGTTTTACGCTTTTTGCAGGCATCGCTACAAGCTATGCACTGAAATGAAAGGCCGCCGCTGCCGGCGGCCGTGATTCGCAGCCCAGGCTGGAAATGGAATCAGGTGGCCCCAAATTCATCGCCAAGTTCCTTGGCGCGCTTGCGTGCGGCGTAGATGGCGTTGATGAACTGGGCTTGTAAATCATCGTCTTCCATCGAGGAGATGGCGGCGTCGGTGGTGCCGCCTTTGGAGGTAACGCGCTGGCGCAAGACTTTGGGCGACTCGTTACTGCGGCGCGCCAGTTCGCTGGCACCCAGGAAGGTGGCCACGGTCAACTGGTGCGCCTGTTCGCGGCTGAGACCCATTTCAACCCCGGCGGTGGTCATGGCTTCGATGAAGTAGAACAGGTAGGCGGGGCCGGAGCCCGACATGGCCGTCACCACGTCAAGCTGATCTTCTCTGTCAAGCCACAGGAACTCGCCAGTGCCGGCCATGATTTGACCGACCCAGGTCTTGTCTTGCTCGTCGACAGCAGGTCGCGCGAACAGGGCGCTGATGCCTTTGCCGATCAGCGCGGGCGTGTTGGGCATGGCGCGCACGACTCGCTCGGTGCCCAGCCAGTGGGCAATGCTGTCGCTGCGGATGCCAGCCGCCACGCTCAGATGCAGTGCGCTGCGCGTGTGCAACTGTGCTTGCAGGGCAGCCTCCTTGAAAGTCTGCGGTTTGATCGCCCAGACCACGAGGTCGGCCTCCGCCAGATGGGCTTCAGGCTGCGCCCGCGTGATCAGACCGTAACTGCGTTCAATATTCGTCCGGGCTGACTCGAACGGGTCAACAACCTCGATCTGGCCAGGCAACGTGCCCTGGCCCAGCAGACCGCCGATGATGGCGCTGGCCATGTTGCCGCCGCCGATGAATGCAATTCGCTTGCTCATGAATGTCCTTGTACCAGCACACTGCGTGGCGCTAAGGTTCGAGTCTACTCAAAAACCCATGAGTGCCGGTGGGCACCCCTTGCGGCGGCGCAAGGGGTCGGCCGGTGAGCTTGGAGCCGCACGTCGCTCTCAGGATCAAACAACTGTCTGGCTGACGGCATGTTCCCAGCGCTGCATCAGCTCGCTGGCTCGGCTGCGGTCTATGTTGGGCACAAAGCGCCTTTGCACCTGCCACAAGCTGGAGAGTTCGTCGGTGTTTCGGTACACGCCGGTGGCCAGACCGGCGAGGTAGGCGGCGCCAAGGGCAGTGGTTTCAGTCACCGCTGGCCGGACGACGGCGATGCCCAGCAAATCGGCCTGGAATTGCATGAGCAGGTCATTGACGCAGGCACCGCCGTCGACGCGCATCTCGGTCACCGCTGCGCCGCCCGCCGCC
>CAYHDD010000470.1:0-3418 GCA_964355195.1 uncultured Rhodoferax sp.
TTGACGGTCGAGACATATGCCGGGCCAATGACGCCGTCGATCGGCACCGTGCCCCACTGGCGCACTTCGGGCGACTCCAGAATCTGGCTGATCGCCGCCGGTGTCAGGACGTGGCAGCAGAGCACGCTGAAGTTGCCCAGTTGCTCGCGTTGTGCTTGCAAAATCGCGAGCGCCGTCGGCGGGGTCGTGGTCTCAAAGCCGATGGCAAAAAACACCACTTCGCGCTGCGGGTTGTCGCGCGCAATTTGCAGGGCGTCCAGGGTGGAATAGACCATGCGGATGTCCCCGCCGCGCGCCTTGGCTTTCAGCAGCGACAGCCCGTCGGAGGCGGGTACGCGCAGGGTGTCGCCATAACTGCACAGGATCACGCCTCGCTCGAGTGCCAGGCGGATCGCCATGTCGATGCGTCCGATCGGCAGGACGCAGACCGGACAGCCGGGGCCATGCACCATACGCACCGAAGGCGGCAGCAAGTCGCTCAGGCCGTAGCGCGAGATGGCGTGCGTATGACCGCCGCAAAACTCCATGAAACTGTAGCTGCGCCCTGGCTGTACCTGCGCCGCGATCTTTCCCGCCAGGGTTTGCGCCAGCGCGCCGTCGCGAAACTCATCGATGTATTTCACACGTCCACCTGGGCGCCTTCCTGCATCTGCGCGAACAGCGCCAGCGTCTTGGCGGCTTCCTCCGGGTCGAGCTTGGACAGGGCGTAGCCGACGTGCAGGATGACGTAGTCGCCGACCTGCACGCCATCCAGCAGGGCCAGTGAAATCTCTTTCTTCACGCCGCCCAGATCGACGATGGCGAAGTCGCCTGCCGCACCGACGCCGACTTCAACCACTCTTACCGGAAGTGCCAGGCACATAGCTTCATTGCTCCAATGATTTGAGGGCGACCCAGGCCTGTCCGATGGCGATACTGGCGTCGCCGGGCGAACAACGCTGCGCCAACAGCAGCCTGAGACCATTTGTTTCAAGATTTTGTCGCAGGCCCAACGATAACAGGGTGTTCAGGAAGCAGCCGCCGCCCCAGGCGAGGGTTCGCAGGCCGCTGGCGCTCGCCGCCTCCAGCACCCACTCGCTCAGGGCAGCTACCAGCGTGGCGTGAAATTGGGCCGCCGCATGACCGACATCGGACGCCGCCTCCAGCGAAGCCAGGAGCGGCAACAGGTCAAGCTGTCGCTCGGCGTTGATGGTCCAACCGCCTGCCAGCGACTGGGGCCAGCCGTGCTGCTCGATGTGGCTAGTTGCCGCCTGCTCCATCAGAATGGCGGCTTGTGCCTCGTACTGCAGGCGTTCAGACAGGCCGAGCAAACCAGCCGCGGCGTCAAAGACGCGGCCCATGCTCGAACTGCGCGGGCAGTTGACCTGCTGTGCCAGCATGCGGGCCAGTACCTCTGCGTCTCTGTGCGCCTGAAAGCGTGCGCTGATCTCGCTGTTGCGGCCGAGTTCATGCAGCACGCCCGCTGCCATACGCCAGGGTTCTCGCGCTGCCTTGTCGGCGCCCGGCAGCGGCAACGGCCGCAGATGGCCAAGTCGCTTGAACTGCGCGCCATGAACCCAGAGCAACTCACCACCCCAGGCCTGAGCGTCGCTGCCGAGGCCGACGCCGTCGAGCGCCAGACCGAGCAGCGCGGCCTCGTGGCCATGCTCGGCGCATACCGCCGCAATGTGGGCGTGGTGATGTTGCACCGCGATGGTCGGCAACTGGTGCTGTGCGGCATAGGCGAGCGCCGCCTGCGTGCTGTAGTCGTCCGGATGCAGGTCGTGCGCCACGATCTCCGGCTGGACTTCCAGCAGCGACAGCAGGCGACGCACCGTTTCGTCCTGAAAGGTGCAGGTTGCGGCGTTGTCCAGATCACCGATGTGCGGCGAGGCAAAAAGTTCGTTGCCACGGCTGACGCAGATCGTGTTTTTCAGGTGCGCACCAAAGGCCAGCACCGCCGGGCCGCTGCGTGCCAGAGGCAGGGCGCGCGGGGCGTAGCCGCGGCTCAGGCGCAGGAACTGGGTACCGGAGCCGAGCGGGCGCAGCACGCTGTCGTCGCAGCGCGCGGCGATGGCACGGTCATGGTCGAGCACGGCGTCGGCAATGCCGGCCAGGCGTGTGCGCGCCTCGGTCGAGTTGTGCACGATGGGTTCGCCCCCCGGGTTCGCGCTGGTCATCACCAGTACCATGTCTTGCGCTTCGCTCAGCCACTGACTGCCGCTCGGGCGACCGGCCGCCTCGTGGAACAGCAGATAGTGAATCGGTGTCGTCGGCAGCATCACGCCGAGTTCGAGCAGACCCGGCGCGACCGCCGGCAAAACGCTGTCACAGGATTTCGGCGCGCGCAGCAACAGCACCGGGCGCTCGCGGCTTTCCAGCCAGATGCGTTCATCCGAGGATACCCTTGCGTAAGGCGCCAGGCTGACGACATTGGCGGTCATCACCGCAAAGGGCTTTGCTTCACGGTTCTTGCGCCAGCGCAGGCCTTGCACGGCCTTTGCGTTGCGGGCGTCACAGGCCAGGTGAAAGCCGCCCAGCCCCTTGATGGCAACAATGGCGCCGCTTTGAAGCAGAGCCAAGGTGCTGGCAATCGGGTCGCCATCGATGCGCTGTCCCTGGGCATCGCACAGTGACATTTGCGGGCCGCAGTGCGGGCAGCAGGTGGTCTCCGCGTGAAAGCGCCGGTCAGAGGGGGAGCCGTACTCACGGGCACAGTCGGGGCACAGCGGGAACGGTGCCAGGCTGGTTTGCGGACGGTCGTAGGGCAGGGCGTGCGTCACGCTGTAGCGCGGGCCGCAATGGGTGCAGGTGATGAAGGCGTGACGCCAGCGGCGACCGGTCGGGTCGAACAGCTCTGCCAGGCAAGCGTCGCAGACCGCCACGTCGGGGCCGATGGCGGTGTTGGCGCGCCCCTCGACACTGGCGAGAATGGCGAAGCCGGGGCTGTCGTTGATCGCGTCGTGCTGCACTTCAATCGCGTCCACCCGGGCCAGTGCCGGTGCCTCGCCGCGCAAACGGTGCAGAAATTCCGCCATCTGAGTGGTCTGGCCCTGGGCCGCTATCTCGACGCCGCTGGCATCGTTGCGTACCCAGCCGCTCAACTCGAGCTGCTGCGCCAGACGCCATACAAAGGGTCGAAAACCAACGCCCTGGACGATCCCGCGAACCCGGATGCGACGCCCGACGAGGATCAAGCTTGTACTGGCGTTTGTGATGCTTCCAGCGCGCTCGGGCTGGGTTCGACGGGGGCCAGCGGCTGTGCCTTGGCCAGGCGTGCCAATTGCAGGCCTGAGCGCAGATAGGCAAGCCACTCCGGCATGCCCTGGCCGCTCGTCGCCGAAACCTCGATCACGCGAATGTAGGGGTTGACGCGCCGGGCAAAAGCAATCGCTGCGGCGACATCAAAAGTCAGATACGGCAGCAGGTCGCACTTGTT
>CAYHDD010000471.1:0-3417 GCA_964355195.1 uncultured Rhodoferax sp.
TCCAGAAGGCGATCAAGTTCGGCGTGCGCAAGATCAATATCGACACCGACATCCGCCTGGCCATGACCGGTGCGGTGCGCAAGTACATGTTCGAGAATCCTGAAAAGTTTGATGCCCGCGACTGGCTGAAGCCGGCGCGCGAGGCGGCCAAGGCGCTGTGCAAGCAGCGCTACCTGGAGTTTGGATGTGAAGGCCAGGGCGCCAAGATCAAGGGCAACAGCCTCTTGGTGGTGGCAGGTCAGTATGCGCGGGGTGAGCTGATCCAAGTGGTGCAGTAAGGGCGGCGCGGCCATGGCTGCGCCACAACGAAACCGGCCATGCAACTGGACATATTTGAGCACAGCCGCGACGTCATGCTGCGCAACGACGCGCTACAGGCCCTGGCGCTGCACGATGGCGCGCAGGCGCGTGCCGCATGCGAGGATCTGCATCAGGAGAACCCCGACGACCTGTCCTTACAGCCCCTGCGGCTATTGATTGAGGTAGTTTCTGAGCGCGAGCGGCAGCCTCAGCCCAAGGTCTTTCCCGACCACCAGTCATTGCGCAGTGCTCGCCTTCAGTTGCAGGAGTTGATTGCGCCTGCAGCGCTCAGGCTGTGGGGTCCGGCCGGTGCATCCGTCTGGCTGCGCCCATTGTGGCAAGACCTGGTGCAACGCTCTTTGCATTTGGCATTTCGCGCCGACGCTGAAGCGGAGCATGCGGTGCCCATGCTCCTGCACCTACAGGACTGGCAGGGCGCGCATGAAGCCACTCTACGCATCGAATCGTGGCGACGCATCCCGGCGCCCCTGGCTTGGATGACACAGGCCAAACTGCATCTGTACGGCCTGCAAGCGAGCTGGGCTGTACTGGCCGAATTGGCGTGGCTTTCGCCGAAACGGCTGGATGCGCTGATTGAGGCCTCACCCGACCCCACTTTGCAGAGGCTCAAAGACAAATTTGAAGCCTGGTTTGAACTGGAACCTGGCGCCGCTTCCGACCCGGCGGAAGCGGCGGCTGAGTTGGCCTGGTTTCCCGCCTGGGTCCTGATCGATCGACCGCAGGTGGTGGCAAATCTGGCACAAGCGCAAGCCTCGCAACACGGTGAACCCGAGCAGGCCATGCGCCTGCTGGTCAATCTGCTGGGCCTGGAGCGCCAAGGTCGGCATCACGATATCGTCCGATTGCGCAAAGACTTGCGCGACCTCAACCCATGCCTTTACCGCGAATACATGAAAGCGCGTTGATGGCTGTGACAACTCAAATCGCTACGCGCTGTAGTCACTTTGCGGCATAATTCATTCATACACATTGAATGTGTATGAGTTGAAAGGACTGGCATGAACACTCGAACCAATATCGTGATCGACGACGAACTGATTGCCCAGGCGATGCTGCGAGCCCGTGTTAAAACCAAGAAAGCGGCGGTGGAAGCCGCGTTGAAAGCCTATGTAAAGAGACCAGATTATTCGGCCTTATTGGCTTTGCAAGCCATGAACCCGATTGACCCGGACTACGATCCCAGTGGGCCGTATGGCTTGACACCAGAGGCTCTGGAGCGTCGGGGTTGGCATACATTCAAGGACGCTCGTGATGCCATCGATCAGCAAGCGCAAGTGCACCGAGCCAAACCGCTTGAGAAGTCAGCCAAGGCGGTCAAAGCCGTACCTGGCAGGAGCCGAAAGACGCGTGAGTTTGACGCTGCATGATTGCAGATACCTCGGCCTGGATTGAGTTGCTGCGTGCCAGCGGCTCATCAGCACATTTGCGGCTGCAACGGGCTTTGGATGACGACGAAGACTGTTGGGTACCCGAGGTGGTTTATCGCGAAGTGTTGCAAGGGGCCAGGAGTGTGCAGCACTTTGTCGAAATGCAAAGATTGCTCGACTCACTGCCACCCTACATCAGCGCTGATCCGCTGCAATTGGCGCGCAGTGCGTCGCTGTTGTATGCGCGTTGTCGCTGGCAGGGGCTCAGGCTGCACAACTCGAACGACTGCCTGGTGGCAGCGTGCGCCATTGAGGCGGGCGAGGCAGTCTTGGCCCGTGACAGCGACTTTACGGAGATCGCCCGCATTGAACCTCAACTGAAATTGATCTTATGACTTCATCCAACTCAAGTCCTGCCGTGCTCGGGTCGGCTTCCCAACCCGCCCTGCATACGTCGATGCTTACTTCATTGCCCCTGCTGGCGAGAGGAAAGGTGCGCGACAACTACGCTGTGGGGGACGACCGCATCCTGATGGTGGCAAGTGACCGCCTCAGCGCTTTCGACGTGATCATGGGCGAGCCGATCCCCGGCAAGGGTGCGCTGCTGACGCAGATGGCGCTGTTCTGGTTCGACCAGCTCGGGCCGAACGGCCTGAACCTATGCCCGATCCACCTCACGGGTCAGGCGCCAGAGAGTGTGGTGACGGCCGCCGAGGTGTCTCAAGTCGTCGGGCGCTCAATGCTGGTCAAGCGCCTCAAGCCGCTGCCGGTGGAAGCGGTCGTGCGCGGTTACCTGGCCGGTAGTGGTTGGAAGGAGTACCAGGACAACCAGGCCGTTTGCGGCGTCAAGTTGCCCGTCGGCCTGAAGAATGCCTCGAAGCTGCCCGAGCCGATCTATACACCGGCAGCCAAGGCGGCGGCCGGAGAGCACGATGAAAATATCACGTTTGAACAGACCGTAGAAGTGATCGGGGAAGGCCTGGCGACTCGGGTACGCGACATCAGCCTTGCACTGTACAAGGCGGCCAGTGAAATTGCGGCCGGAAAAGGCATCATCATTGCCGATACCAAATTCGAGTTCGGCCTGGACGCTGATGGAACCTTGACCCTGATGGACGAAGTCCTGACGCCAGACTCATCGCGTTTCTGGCCGATGGAAAGTTACCAGGAGGGAACCAACCCCCCCAGCTACGACAAGCAGTTCGTGCGCGACTGGCTGGAGCAGGTCAGGGTCGATGGCAAGCCCTGGAGCAAGACCCCACCCGCACCACGCCTGCCCAATGAAGTGGTGGCCAAAACCGCTGCCAAATACCAGGAAGCGCTGGCTCGCCTGATGGGCTGAGACGCGCCACCGGCGCTTCTGAAGTCAGATACGGGTCATGAAAGTCATACTCCTGCTACTCGGTTTGGTTCTGAGTCTGCGGGGCGGCTTTGCCCGTGGCGCTGAATCACCCGCCCCCACGGTCAAGGCGTCAACCGCACAAACGAATGTGTCGCTGCTACCGGAATTGCTACAGATACCTGGCTTGAACCGGAAGCGACAGGTTCGGGTTTATGTGCCGCCGGGGTACGCCAGGTCGCAGCGGCGCTACCCGGTTCTGTACATGCACGACGGGCAAAACCTGTTCGATGCCGCCACAGCCTACGCTGGGGAATGGCGGGTTGACGAGACCCTCAATGCGCTGTCTGAATCCGGACAGCTCGATCTGATCGTGGTGGGCATAGACAA
>CAYHDD010000472.1:0-3413 GCA_964355195.1 uncultured Rhodoferax sp.
ATGGGGATGGCATTGTGCAATTGGCCGAAATCGTCATCGGCGGCGACCTGATCGTGCTGGCGACACCGGAAATTGCCGGTCTGCCCTATGTGATCACGGGCCTGGTGGCAGCCGGCGGTCTGGCCGCAGCGCTATCCACCGCTGACGGGCTTTTGTTGACCATTGCCAATGCCATGTCGCACGATTTGTACTACAAGATGATCGACCCGCACGCTCCGACAACGCGGCGTCTGGCGGTCTCCAAGGGCTTGCTGCTGGTAGTCGCTGTCATTGCGGCCTACGTGACCTCGCTCAAACCGGGCGACATCCTGTTCCTGGTCGGCGCAGCGTTCTCACTGGCGGCGTCGGGCTTCTTCCCGGCCCTGGTATGCGGCGTGTTCTGGCGGCGTGCCAACAAGCTGGGCGCCATTCTGGGCATGCTGAGCGGACTTGGAATCTGCATGTACTACATGTACATGACCTACCCGTTCTTCGGTATCAAAGCACCCCTGTGGTGGGACATCTTGCCGATATCGGCCGGCATATTCGGCATACCAGCCGGTTTCATCGGCATCATCATCGGCACCCTGATTTCCGCTGCGCCAAGCAAGGAAGTCCAGGAACTGGTGGATCACGTCCGTTATCCGAACCTGGAAGGCGATATCAATACCGTCGGGGTTTGATCAAAATGGGCTGACGCTACGTCGCCAGCCATGAAAGCCCGCCGCAAGGTGGGCTTTTTTTCGTCAGAAGCGAAATGAAGAGTGCGAAGAATGGCTACCAGGGCATCTCGGGCAGCAGGTGCAACAGGTCCAGACGGCCACTGTCATTGAGTAACTGACGCGTGATCTTCGGGTCGAACGCGAGCAGCTTGGTGACCACATGCTCGACCTTTTTCGGTTCACCGCTGCGGTGATAGGCCATGCCGAGTTGATACCAGGCGTAACCGTTCATTGGTTGTAGACGAACCGCCTCGCGCAGTGCCGTGGCAGCGTCGATGTGTTCGCCCAGCGCTGCGTGCGCCAGCCCCATGCCATACCAGGCGCGGTCCAGGGACGGGCTGAGGCGAACAGCGTCCTTGAATGATTCGATAGCTAGATGCGGCGCCTTCATTTGTTCCCGCACAAAACCGAGGTTGTAGTGGCTGTCGGCGTCATCCGGGCTTATGCGCAACACCTCGATGAACCAATGCTCAGCAACCGAATAGTTTTGGCGCTGAGCGGCAATGGAGGCCAGATGGCGGGCTGACCGAACATCCTGCGGGTTATGATGAAAGGCAAGGGTGTAGGCCGCGTAAGCCTGATCCGTCTTGCCAATGAAATGAAATAACCAGCCGCGCGCATACTGGCGCCAATGTTCATAATTCACGAATTCAATCCCACAGTCAACATGAAGACGCAAACGATAACATGGCAAATCCTGAACTTTTCCTAATAAGTATTTTTCGCGCCCTGACCGAGGTGGCACTGCTGACCTTGTTCGGGCAGGGTTTGCTGGCCCTGTTGGCCGGTGCGCGACGGGCAACGAATCCGGTCTATCGGGTATTTCAAGTGATTACCAGACCTGTAATCCAGGGAGTGCGCTTCATCACACCGCGAGTGGTCATCGACCGGCATATTCCGGTGGTTGCATTCTTCCTGCTGTTTTGGCTGTGGATCGCATTGGCTGCGGCAAAACGTTACCTGTGCGCCGCCAGCGGACTCAACTGCGGCCTGTAAGCCTTCTCGTCAACCCTGGCAACTGAGCGGCGGCATCCCACTGCGGACCGGCAAACCAGGCATCACCATCCAGGTAATCGCGCAACATCGGCAAAGCATCAAAGCCCCAGAACAGCTTGTCGTCAACGACCAGCGTCGGCACACCAAAGGCACCCAAGGCCAGCGCTTCATCGGTGTTGGCCTTCAACTGGGCTTTGACTTCGTCGCTGCTCGGTGAGCGCGCCGGATTCAGCCCCTGCGTCAAGACCTGCAAGCGCTCGACGTCCGTGGCCTCGGCTCCACCCGACCAGACATGGCGAAAGACGCTCTCACAGACATAACGGTTGGGTTGACCCTCGGCATCGCAGGCGAGCGCCAGCCGCAACAGCGCCAGCGGGTTGAACGGATGGCTGGCCGGCAGTTGCAGATCGACCCCGTTCTTGTGCGCCAGCCAGAGCACCTGGCGGTAGGTCCAGTCGCGCTTGGAAGGCATCTCGGCCGGACCCAGTTGACCGTGCTGCTTCAGCAGCGCCGCAAACAGCACCGGCTTGTAGGTCACGCTGTAGCTGTGCCCCATCAGCACGCGCGGCAACTTCTCAAAGGCCAGATAGGCGTAAGGTGATATGAAATCGAGGTAGAAAGTAATCTGCTTCATGCCAGTTGCTCCATGCGTCGTTGCTGGATGCGCGCCAGGATGTCGCGTTTTTCATCCTCATCAGCATGCGCCCATTGCGTAATTTCTTCCAGCGTGCGCCAGCAGCCCTCGCACAGACCACTGCCTTCATTCATGCGACACACCGCCGCGCATGGCGATGGCACTTCGTCCAAGCCCATCATCCTGTTTCCTGCACCACATCGGCCAGCGCAGCCCCAGTGAGTTGGACCAGGTCACGTGGGCTCAAACGAAAGACAGCATGCGGATGCCCAGCCGCCGCCCAGATCTCGTCAAAGCGCTGGAGTTCGCGATCAATCAAGGTCACCGAAGGCGTGGCATGCGCAATCGGTGGCACACCACCAATTGAATAACCGGTTTTCGCCTTGACAAAGGCGGCATCGGCGCGACCCAGTGAACCCACCAGTGCAGCGACCTTCGCCTCATCGACGCGCTTGTCGCCCGAGGTCACGACCAGCACCGCAGCGTCATCGGACTGGCGCCGAAAGATGATGCTCTTGGCAATCTGCCCGACCACAATGCCCAGCGCGTCGGCCGCCTGCTGCGCCGTGCGCGCGGCGCCATCCAGCAACAACGGCATGTGCCCATGACCGGCTGCGTGCAAGGCGGCTCGCACGCGCTGCACGCCCTCGGGCAAGTGCTTGAAATCTTCGTCAGCCATGATTCACCCGGCGCGCTTGGTGAGCAGCGCTGTCGCCACCCTTGAGTTGGGTTTGCGCTGCAGAAAGTCACTGATGAACTTGCCGGCATCGATCAGCCGATCGAGGTCGATCCCGGTCTCGATACCCATGCCGCCCAGCATGTAGACCACTTCTTCGGTCGCCACATTGCCGGTCGCCCCCTTCGCGTAAGGGCAACCGCCCAGACCGGCCACCGAAGTGTCAAACTGCCAGACGCCCATTTGCAGCGCGGCCAGGGTATTGGCCAACGCCTGGCCGTAGGTGTCGTGAAAATGACCCGAAATGTCGTCGATGGCGAAATGTTGCAAGGTCGCCTCCAGCGCTCGCTGTACCCTGAGCGGCGTGGCGACGCGGCCGGTGCTGCTCTTCGGCGCGGCGCTGACG
>CAYHDD010000473.1:0-3407 GCA_964355195.1 uncultured Rhodoferax sp.
ATTGAATGAGCGCCGCGCCGGGCCGCCCCAAGCAAGCTCGCACCCCCTCGGGGGGGGCGACATGAGCATCCCATTGCTCCAGGTGCGCGATCTGGTGGTCGGTTACGGGAAGGTGCAGGCCCTGCACGGTGTCAGCCTGGACGTTGAGGCCGGCAGCATCGTTACCGTGATTGGTCCCAACGGTGCCGGCAAGACGACGCTGCTGGCCGCCATCATGGGTTTGCTGCCGAGCAGCGGCACACTGCGCTACGGCGACGCTGATCTGGCCGACGTGGAGGTCGAGGCACGGGTTGCATCTGGCATGTCGCTGGTGCCCGAGCGACGCGAGCTGTTCGGTGAGCTGTCGGTCGAAAACAACCTGCGCCTGGGCGCTTTCCATCGGGTACGCGCCGGTGAACGTGGCGCCGACCGCGACCTCGAACCCATCTACAAGCGCTTTCCACGCCTGCGTGAGCGCAGCCAGCAACTGGCGGCCACCTTGTCGGGTGGCGAGCGCCAGATGCTGGCGATCGGACGTGCACTGATGGCCAAGCCGCGCCTGCTGATGCTCGACGAACCCAGCCTGGGCCTGGCGCCGCGCATTGTGCGCGACATCCTGCACATCGTCTCCGAGCTGCGCGAGACCGGCGTGGCGATTCTGCTGATCGAGCAAAACGCGCGCGCCGCTCTCCAAATCGCGGATCGCGGCTATGTGTTGGAGACCGGCGAGATGGTGCTGAGCGGCACGGCGACAGAGCTGTCTGACAGCCCGCGCATCGTCGAAACCTACCTCGGTTTCGGTGGCAAGACTGCGAGCAGCGCGCCAGCAAGCGACAGCGAGGAACGCAAGGCGGCGACATGAGCGCGGTTGGGCCAACGCTGCCACCGAGTTGGCCTACAGTGGTCGATATGCTGGTTGGCGCGGCGGCTCAGGTCGGCCAAGCTGAGGCGCTGGTGTGCGGAGCGCAGCGTATGGACTACGCAACCTATCTGGCCTGCGTCGCCGGTTTCGCCAAGGAACTCGAAGCGCTAGGGGTTGACGGCGAGCGCGTGGCGACGCTGCTGGGCAACTCGATTGAAGCCTGCATTGCCGCCTTCGCCACGCTCGCGGCGGGCGCGCAGCAGGTGCCGCTCAACCCGCTCTACACCGAACACGAACTGCTGCCGATTCTGCAAGACGCCGAGCCCAGGGTGCTGGTGGTCGATGCGGGGAGTGCTGCCCTGGCGGCGGCGCTGGCCCAGCGCCTCGGCATCGCGCACGTCATCGTCGTCGGCGCTACGGCGCACCGCCTGGATCGTTGGCATGCCGGTGAAGTGCCGTTGCGCTGCAAGGCGCAGCCGCAGGCCCTGGCCCTGCTGCAATACACCGGGGGCACCACCGGGCGCGCCAAAGGCGTTGACCTGACGCATGCAGCGATTGCCATCAACGTGGCGCAGCGCGAGTCCTTGCTGCCGAGCCAGCGCGGTGAGCGCATCCTGTGCATGATGCCGCTGTCGCACTCTTACGGCATGGCGATGGGCTTGTTCTACGCCGCCAACTGCGCCGGTGCGCTGGTGATTCTGCCGCGCTACCAGGCGGATGATGTGCTGGCCAGCGTGCAGCGTGAGCGCATCAGCGTCTTTCCCGGCAGCCCGACGGTGTTCAACGGTTTGCTGGCCCATCCCCAAATGGACAGCACCGATTGGCATAGCGTGCACACCTGCTATTCGGGCTCGGCGCCGCTGCCGGCGGCCACGCTCGAGCGTTGGCGGGAGGCGGTGGGCGCCCCGGTCTATGAAGGCTATGGGCTGACCGAGGCCGGCCCGGTGCTGTCGTTCAACCCGGCGCGGGGCGAAGTTCGGGTCGGCTCGGTTGGCATTGCCGCAGCGCAGACCGAAATCCAGATTGTCGATGTGCAAGGCGGCGCTCAGGTGTTGCCCGCCGGGCAATGCGGAGAAATCCGCGCACGCGGGCCGCAAATCATGCGCGGCTACCGCCATCGCCCTCAGGAAACGGCGGAGGCGCTGCGCGATGGCTGGCTCTATACCGGCGATATCGGTGAGTTCGATGCGGACGGCTATCTCACCATTCGGGATCGCAAGAAGGACATGGTCATCGTGGGTGGCTACAACGTCTATCCGCGTGAGGTCGAGGAAGTGCTGTTCGCCCACCCGGCTGTCGCCGACGCCGCTGTGATCGGTGTGCCCGACGACTACCGCGGCGAAGCTTTGCAGGCCTACGTCGTGTTGCGGGCCGGTGCGTCGGCCAGCGCCGCGACGCTGCTGGACCATTGCCGCGCGCATCTGGCAAAGTACAAGATTCCTGCGACACTCGAGTTCACCCTGTCGCTGCCCAAGACCAAGGTCAACAAGACCGACAAGAACGTGTTGCGACAGCGCAGTGAGAGGTGAATTGCGGGCTACGACCCGCAAGCCAGTGGATGCGGGGCACTGGATCCCGGATCGAGTTCCGGATGACAACGGTTGATCACCAAAAACCAAGGAGATGACGATGCGACGTTTCTTTTCAATCCTGCTGGCCAGCCTGGCCATGCTCGTGGCAGTGCAGGCGAGGGCAGCTGATTTCCCCAGCCAGGGCATGCGCATCGTGGTGCCGTTCGCGCCCGGTGGCGGCACCGATGTGGTGGCGCGCGCCCTGGCCGAACGCCTGACGCCGGTGCTCGGCGTGCAGGTCATGGTCGACAACAAACCGGGTGGCAACTCGGTCATCGCCACGCGTGCGGTCGCCTCGGCGCCGCCTGATGGTCACACCCTCTTGCTGACCACCGACATCCACGCCATCAACGCCGCCTACGCTGTGGCCTTGCCGTACAACTCGCTGAAAGACTTCGCCTTTGTGGCGCAGCTGACCACTTCGCCGCTGATGCTGGTGGCGCATCCCTCGCTCAGCGCGCGCAGCTTGCCCGAGCTGGTGGCGCTGGCGCGCTCGCAGCCGGGACGTTTGTCGTTCGCTTCGCTCGGCTCCAGCAGTCCGCATTACCTGGGTTTCGAATGGTTCAAGCGCATCGCCGGGATCGATATTCTGGACGTGCCGTACAAGGGCGGAGGTCAGGCCCTGGTCGACTTGATGGGCGGCCAGGTCAGCCTGTCACTGGTGGTCGCT
This sequence comes from uncultured Rhodoferax sp., assembly GCA_964355195.1. Lineage (GTDB taxonomy): Bacteria > Pseudomonadota > Gammaproteobacteria > Burkholderiales > Burkholderiaceae_C > Rhodoferax. The sequence goes on from CAYHDD010000473.1 coordinate 3,083, forward strand.
GGCAATGGCATCCGCCAGGCCAAGGCCGGCAAACTGGTGGCGCTGGCCGTCACCAGCCCCAAGCGCAACGCCGTGGCACCCGACGTGCCAACCGTCGCCGAGAGTGGCTACCCTGAGTTCGCGCTGGTCAACTGGTACGCCATCCTGGCCCCTGCCGGCACGCCCGAGGCGGTGGTGACGCGCTTGAACCGTGAAATTCGTACCATCATGCGCGACCCGGCGGTGATTGAGCGCATCGCCGTCGCCGGGCTGGATGCCACTACCGGCACGCCGGCTGAACTCGAAGCGCTGGTACGCCGTGACATCGAGCGCTACCAGCGCATGA
>CAYHDD010000474.1:0-3404 GCA_964355195.1 uncultured Rhodoferax sp.
GACATGAGCGTGAAAACCGCTGCCCCGATGGCCAGTGGAAACCAGCCTCCGTCAAACAGCTTGAGCAGATTCGATGCCCAAAACGAAATATCCACGAGAAAGAAGAATCCGGTAGCCCCGATACACAGCGCCAGCGGGTAGTGCCAGCTGTAGCGAACCACGTAATAGGTCAAGACCGTCGTGATCAACATGTCCGTGCATACCGCAATGCCATAGGCCGCCGCCAGGTTGCTCGACGAACGGAACATCACCACCGCCACCACAATGCAAGCGAACAAGCCCCAGTTCACAAACGGCAGATAGATCTGACCGGTGTCTTTGACACTCGTGTGCAAAATCTGTAAACGCGGCAAATAACCAAGTTGAATGACCTGCTTGGTGACCGAAAAGGCACCCGAAATCAGGGCCTGTGAAGCGATCACGGCAGCCATGGTGGACAGCCCCACCAACGGCAGCAGCGCCCAGTCAGGTGCCATCATGAAAAACGGGTTCTTCACTGCCTCGGGCCGATGCAGCAACAAGGCGCCCTGACCAAAATAGTTGAGGGTGAGTGCGGGCATGGCGATGAAAAACCAGGCCACGCGGATGGGCTTCTTTCCGAAATGCCCCATGTCGGCATAGAGCGCCTCGCCACCGGTAACACACAGCACCACGGCCCCCAGAATGATGAAGGTGGTACCGGGGTTGTGCCAGACAAAACCGAGCGCGTAATGCGGGCTCAAAGCCCACAGGATGTTGGGGTCCGCCGCGATGTTGTACAAACCCAGCAAGGCAATCACGGCAAACCAGATCACCATAATGGGACCGAAAAATCGCCCGATGCTGGCGGTGCCGCGCTTTTGAACCAGAAACAAGCCCAACAAGACGACCAGTGACAAGGGCACAATGAATTTGTGCAACGCTGGCGACACCACCTCCAAGCCCTCGACCGCGCCGAGCACCGTAATCGCCGGCGTGATCACGCCATCGCCGTAAAACAGGCAGGTGCCGAAAATACCAACCATCAACAGCACCCGCCTGACCTCCGGCTTGTCTTTGACTGACTGCGACGCGAGCGCCAGCATCGCCACCAAGCCGCCCTCACCGTTGTTGTCGGCACGCAGCACGAGGGTGACGTATTTGATCGAAACGATTACCGTCAGGGTCCAGAAGAAAATCGACAGGATGCCATACACGTTGTCAGGTGTAAACGGCACATGGCCGGAACCGAACACTTCCTTGACCGCATACAGAACGCTGGTCCCGATATCGCCGTAAACCACACCGATGGCACCCAGCGTGAGTGCCGTGAGGGAAGATTTTGTTGCTGCCACTGAATCACCTTAACTTGATTGCCAACCCGCGTTCGTTCAAATCACGAAATCGCGACGTTGATCAGACCAAACCCTCGGCCTCCGGATCGGTTGCTTCCAACTCGTAGCTGGCAGCCAACATGGCCAGGCGCGCCACCACACCGTACAGGTAGAAGCGGTTCGGGACACTCGCACCGGGCTTGATGCCGGGCTGCGGCAGGTGCGTGCTTTGCTCGAATGCCAGCGGCACAAAAGTGGAACCCGGTGCATTCAAGTTCTCATCGATGCCAAGCTCTGGATGAATGCGATAAAAGCCGCCCACCACGTAGCGGTCCATCATGAAGACGACAGGTTCGGCCACTGCGTCGTTGAGCCGCTCGCACGTCACAACGCCTTCCTGCACCAAAACGTCATAGACCAAGGGAGCGCCGGGTGCGGCCCCCATCACCGCTTGCATCTTGGCGCTCAGCGCGGACAATTCGTTCGCATCGCGCACGATCCAAACGCCCATACCAGGCGCAGCGTTGTCGGTCTTGAGAACCACAAACGGTTTCTCCCGCAGACCATATTCCTTGTACTTGCGACGAATTTTCGACAACAAGGCATCGACCCGCCCGGCCAGTTCGTCCAGACCCGATGCGGCCGACAGGTCGACCTGCTGACATTTGTCGAACATTGGATTGATCAGCCAGGGATCCACGCCCAACAGCTTGCCCATGCGCTTGGAAACTTCCTCGTAACACTTGAAATGCCGACTCTTGCGCCGTGTCGTCCAGCCTGCTTGCAGGGGCGGCAGCAAATATTGCTCATGAATTTCTTCCAGAATGCCCGGCACGCCCGCCGCCAAGTCGTTATTGAGCAAGATCGTGCATGGGTCAAAGTCTTTCACACCAAGACGGCGCTTGCCGCGAATGACCGGCTCCAGCGTGACGCTGTCGCCACTCGGCAGGTCAAACACCGTGGACTGCTTGATGGCCGGGTCAATCGAGCCGATGCGCACATTCAGTCCCGCCATGTTGAAGATACGCCTGAGCTGCGCCAAACTGGAAAGATAAAACGAACTGGTCGAGCGGTTCTGCGGGATCAGCAGCAAATTGCGTGCTTCCGGGCAGATCTTTTCAATCGCCGCCATGGCCGCCTGTACCGCCAGCGGCAACACCTCAGGCTTCAGATGGTGCCAACCATCGGGAAACAAGTCGGTCGCCACGGGCGCCAGCTTGAAGCCCGCATTGCGCACATCGACCGAGCTGTAGAACGGCGGCGTGTGCTCCATCCACTCGAGTCGAAACCAGCGCTCAATGGCTGGCATCGAGTCCAGTACCCGCTGCTCAAGCTCATTGATGGGGTCAGTGAGCGCCGTGACGAGATGTGGGACCATAGTTGAATCAGTTCAGGACCGGGCGTTATGTTATGCCAAGCAGAGGCGGGTTCTTGGGGGCCACTTGCAGCGGCGTTCCATTGCGCCAAGCTTCATGATCTTACTTCGCCCTCACCCAGCACCACATATTTCAGTGACGTCAGCCCCTCGATACCGACCGGACCGCGGGCATGAAACTTGTCGGTGCTGATACCGATCTCGGCACCCAGGCCGTACTCAAATCCATCGGCAAAACGCGTGCTGGCGTTGACCATGACGCTGGCCGAATCAACCTCACGCAAAAAGGTCTGCGCGTGATTGTGGTCCCGTGTGACGATGGCGTCGGTGTGGTGCGATGAATAGTGGTTGATATGGGCGATGGCCTGCTCCAAGCTATCCACCAGCTTGATGCTGACCACGGGGGCCAAGTATTCTTCAAACCAGTCCCGCTCGGTTGCCGCTTGTAGATCAACCCCTGGCAGCGCGCTCAACCGAGCCAGACTTTCCGGGTCGCAGCGCATTTGCACACCTTTGGCGGCGTAGATCTCGCCAATCAAGGGCAGGAAGCGCGCGGCCACCGAGCGCGCCACCAGCAAGCTCTCCATCGCATTGCAGGGGCTGTATTTTTGGGTCTTGGCGTTGTCGGCTATCTGCACCGCCATCGGGATGTCGCAGGGATCATCGACATAGACATGGCAGTTGCCGTCTAGGTGCTTGATCACGGGCACTTTCGCCTCGCGACTGATGCGCTCAAT
>CAYHDD010000475.1:0-3399 GCA_964355195.1 uncultured Rhodoferax sp.
GGGGCATGGGCACCCGCCTCATGGTGTCAAATGCCCACAAATCGGCGGGTACCCACGCCCAATCTCTGCGGGTGGTGTTCTGGGATCGCGTAACAAGCCGCTTTCTTGAACAAATCCAGGTGAATCTCCACCGACTCAAACGGCACAAACACCGCATCTTCCGGTGTGCGTTGCACCAGACCATGCTCTTCGAGCTTGCCAACGTCCGTGTGTACGTTGGAATAGTTGCGTGCCACGGTTTTGGTCAGGGCATAGACCGAACAGGGGCCGCACTGGCGCAGCGCCTCCAGCAGGTCGATGCGTGCCGGCGTGAGTTCCGAGAACAGCGTGCGGGTTGGCTCGAAACTCAGGTGGTAGTCGGCGCCGAATGACGCATTGGCCTCCGCCGCCCCAAGCCAAATTGATTTTCGCGTGAACGTGATGGGTGCTCAAACCCCGTGTTGCGCGAAGTCCATCGCATCGTGCAGCAGGCGTGCCACTTCAATCATGTTTTTCTTCACCCGGAAAAGAACCAAATGGCGCGGCTTGGCAACGTGCTTGTTGGTGGTCGTGCGTTTACGGCTTGAAGCAAGGTGGTAAGTGCAGACGCTCTTGCTGATGTCATCCCGCTGCCGAACGCCTGCGCGGGTCGGGTCAGTGCGCCGGTCGATCAAGGCTGTGCTGATCAAATTTTCATAGCGAGTGCGTCCTGCGTCGCCAAACGCCTCTTGCGTCCATTGGAGAATCTGGGTGATGTCCTGCTGGGCTGCGCCAGACAAAACGAGCTTGTAGCCGAGCAACCCTGCTTTGGCGGACATGTCAGATCGTCTTTCTCGCGCGTGTGGTCGTTGCCTTGGCCTTCAGGCCAGCTTGCTGAACAAAGCTTTGAATGTCTTGGTCAGACTGTAGTGCAAGGTATTCGCCGCGTTCGATAGCCGCAAACCCTTGCCTTGCAGCGTCGCGCAGGGCTGCCAGTTTGGCGGCGTCTTCCCGCACGCGGGATTCGAGCAAGCGCAAACCATCCCTGACAACTTCGCTTACATTGTTGTAGCGTCCGCTGGCCACCAACTGCTGTGTCAGCGCTTCAAAATGCGGCGTAAGAGCAACGCTGGTCGGCATAAACTTCTCCTGAAGATGTTAATAGTTATTATGCCTGCGTTGGGTTTGGCGTGGAAGCATGTGCTGTGCGCTTGTCTTCTCGCTGCGATCCTTTGTCGTCGTTCCCCAATTGATCGAACCCAAACTGCGATACTGCGGCCACGGCGGGCCAGCCGTGTGCTACCGTTTCATTATTACTGACTACAAGGGGGTGCTTCATGGCGTCATTCGATCGATTTGCTGTTGTGAGGGAAGGTGGTTGGGTCAAAAAGATTCTGATCTTCGTGGGCGCGTGCGTCGTGATCGCCCTGCTGGCGCCGGTGGCGATCGTGCCCGCCGGTAGCCGTGGCGTGATGACGACTTTTGGCTCGGCGCGCGATGCGCTGTATGAACCCGGTTTGCATTTCCGTTGGCCCATCGCCCAGTCCATGAACCTGATGAATGTACAGATTCAAAACGGTGAGGGCGACGGCGATGCTGCATCCAAAGATCTGCAAACGGTGCACACCAAAGTGGCCATCAACTACCACCTCGATCCTGCCTTTGCAGTGGAAGCGTTCAAAAATGTTGGGCCGTCGACAGACATCCTGGCCGCGCGCATCATCATTCCGGCGACCCATGAGTCGGTCAAGGCCGTCACGGCCCTTTTCACTGCGGAGGAATTGATCACCCAGCGCACGGTGGTGCGGGATCAGATTGCCACCTTGCTCAAACAAAAGATGGTGCGCCACGGCTTGGTTCTGGACGAGTTCAACTTGATCAACTTTGCGTTCTCCAAGAGTTTTTCCGATGCCATTGAAAACAAGGTGAAGGCCGAACAGCAAAAGCAGCAGGCCGAGCGCGACTTGCAGCGCCTACAGGTGGAAGCGCAGCAAAAGGTGGTGGGCGCCAAGGCCGAGGCTGAAGCGCTGGCTGTGCAGCGGATGCAAATCACGCCTGAGTTGTTGTCGCTGCGGCGCATTGAAAATGAACGCGCCGCGATTGCCAAATGGGATGGCAAGCTCCCCAGCGTGACCGGCGGTGCCACACCGTTCATCAACCTGGAGCGTCCCAGCAAGTAAGCCAATGGTCCATCCGACTTACATTAGCGCATCACCTTCTTCAGGTCCTTCCAATGACGCCATTGTCACCCGAGCAGTTCTTGGGCTTTCTCAGCGCCTCGGTCCTGGTCGCGCTGTCCCCCGGCCCCGACAACCTTTTGGTTCTGTCGATTGGCGCGTCGCGCGGGCGCAGGCTGGGCGTGCTGTTCGGGCTCGGTTGCGGCATGGGGTGTTTGAGCCACACGGCGCTTGCCGCATTGGGCATCAGCGCCTTGATTGCGGCGTCACCGCTGGCCTTCACGGCACTCAAATTGACAGGTGGCGCTTATCTGATCTACCTGGGCTGGCAGGCCTTGCGCAGTCAGGGGGGCGCGGCGCTGCGCCAAGACGATGCCCAGCCCGCGACCGGCTGGCAGATCTTTGGCAAGGGTCTTCTTGCCAACGCCATCAACCCGAAGGTAGTAATGTTCTTTCTGGCCTTCCTGCCGCAGTTTGTATCGAATGAGCAGGGCAGCCTGCCCTGGCAAATCGCGCAGTTGGGCGTCGTCTTCACCGTGCAGGCCTGCGTTCTGTTTGGTCTGCTGGGCTATTTCTCAGGTCACGTGGGTGATTGGCTGGGGCGTAACAGGCAGGCCGATGTCTGGTTGGACCGCATCGCCGGCACCGTGTTCATGGGCTTGGGCGCCAAGCTGATGCTGGGTCGCTAGCTCAGGGGCGGCGGAACGCCATTTGCTGGCTGGCCCAGTATTTCGAGTTCAATCGGTCGAGCCGAACTTCGCCGCCGGTCGACGGGGCGTGAACAAAGCGACCCTCGCCCACATAAATCCCGGCGTGGGTGACTTCACTGCGTTGGGCGAACAAAACCAGGTCACCCGAGCGGAGTTGCTCGGCCGCGACGGGGACGCCCCAACTCTGCAACTTGGAGACCGTGCGGGGTGACGTCAGCCCTGCCGTCGACTGGTAAACGTAGGCAATCAGACCGCTACAGTCAAACCCCGAGTCAGGCGTGTTGCCGCCATAACGATAGGGCGTGCCAACCAGTCCGACCGCGTGCATGGTGATGTCGCGCGCCTGCTCAGGCGACAGGCGTGAAGCAATCCTCGTATTGTCAACGGTCAGATCCGGCGCCGCCTCAAGGGCGGCTTGCCTGTGGCGCTGCTGGGGGGGTGTGGAGCATCCCGCGAAGCTCAGCATCAAAGGCAGTACCAGGATGAAGAGCCAACGGTTGTTGATAGAAGTCATGTTTGCATTTTGACCAGTGACGCACCCAAATGCAAGACGC
>CAYHDD010000476.1:0-3397 GCA_964355195.1 uncultured Rhodoferax sp.
ACAGCACTGCCTGCGGCTCGACGCCTAGACACGAATGATTTGGAAATGGAATGAGCTGTGAAACAAAAGCTCATCCGCAACTGACGGAGACAAGCGGCAGGCAAATCAGTATACTGTTGATTTATACAGTATTAACGTCGTCAACTGACGTGGTTTGCCATGGCTTCGCCGCTTCGTTCCGATTTTCTTCTGCCTGATTTGGGCGCCGCCGTCTGGCGCGCTACCGAGCTGGGCTGCGCCATCGGCGTCACACTGGCGACCGGGCACGCGGCGCTGGATGCCCAGTTGCCGGGCGGCGGCTGGTCGGTCGGGGTGGTCAATGAAATTTTGCAGCCCGATGGTGTGCACAACGAGTGGCGTTTGCTGCTGCCGTCCTTGTGCCGGGCGGCTGCCGGTTCAGTACTGCTGGTGGGTGCGCCGCATGTGCCCTTTGGGCCAGCGCTGGCAGCCCAGGGGTTTGATCCGCGGCGTCTGCTGTGGGTGGCTGCCAGCGCCCTGGCCGAACGCCTGTGGGCGGCTGAGCAGGCGCTGCGCTGCACTGGGGTGACGGCGGTGCTGGTGTGGTTGTTGCAGGCGCGCGCTGAACAACTGAGGCGCTTGCAAATGGCGGCGCAGGCGCACGGCAAGCTCCTGTTTGTGATGCGCCCGGCACAGACGCAGGCTGAGTCCTCGCCGGCTGCACTGCGGCTGCTGGCCGTCAACCAGCCTGGGCATGACGCGCTGCTGCTCTACCTCTTGAAACGGCGCGGTCCGCCACTCGAGCAAGCTGTGACCTTGCCCGCGCGCCCGACGCGGCTGGCGGCCTTGCTCGCAATTGGCCCCGGTCGGACTTTGCACGCGGGATGCGTTGCAGCCAAACAGGGATGGATGCCAGGCGGTGATCGGGTCGAACTGGCTGCGCCAAGACAGGCCGAGCAGCCTGCGCGCGGCCTGTCTTCCTTGCAAGGAGCGGGTGATGTTCTGGGTCGCTCTGCAAGCTGCGCCTGACACCGCGTCGCCCGCTTTAAGCGACCCCGGCGTTGCCCTGGGTTGGTGGGCGTTGCAGTTCACGCCCAAGGTAGCGCGCGTTGGCGACGTGCTGTTGCTGGAGATCTCCGCCAGTGAGCGCCTGTGGCGCGGTCGCGCCGCACTGCTGCGCCAGCTCCAGTCGGCTCAGAAGCCGGTGACCGAGCTCCGCTATGCACGCGGCCTGAGCTCCCTGATCGCCCTGGCGCGGCTCCAGGAAGCGGCCATCGCACCAGCACCAGCACGGCGCAGAACCGCGCCCGACGACCTGCCCCTGGCAAGCCTGGCCGCAGCCCGCCCGCACCTGGGCACCCTGGAGCGCATCGGTTGCACCCGCTGGGGCCAGTTGCGCGCACTGCCGCGCGCTGGCGTGGCGCGGCGCTTTGGTGCCGGCTTGCTGGAGGCGCTGGACCGCGCTTACGGACAAGGGCCAGACAGCTATCCCTGGCTACAGCTGCCCGACACCTTTGATGCCACGCTGGAACTGGGTGCGCAGGTTGAGGCGGCGCCATCGCTGCTGTTTGCTGCGCGGCGTTTGCTCAACCAGCTTCAGCTCTGGCTGCAAGCGCGCCACTTGGGCGTGCTGGCGTTGGCCTTGAGTTGGACGATGGACAAGCGCCGGCACACGCAGAGCCGGGGTGAGCTGGTGCTGCGCACGGCCGAGCCGAGTGCCGACATCGGGCATTTGCAGCGTTTGCTGAGTGAACAGTTGGCACGCATCCGCTTGCCGGCACCGGTGCTGTACCTGCATTTGCGTTCCCTGGAAACCGAAAAACTGAGTGGAAAAACGGCCAGTTTGTTGAGCAGTGAATCGTCCAGCGGCGACAGTCTGCAACAGATGCAGGAGCGTCTGTGCGCCCGTTTGGGGGCACAGCAGGTGCTACGGGTGCAGGCCGGTGCTGATTACCGCCCCGAGCTGATGCAGGTCTGGCAAGCGCTTCCGGACGGCACTGCGCCAAGCCCTGCGGGCGTCAGCCGGGCACAGGCAGGTGTGACGCAAAAGGTCAGGCCAGACGCGCTCTACCCAAGTTGGTTGCTGGCGCAACCGCTCAAGCTCGTATTGCGGGGGCAGCGGCCGTATTACGCCGGGCCACTCACCCTGCTGGCCGGTCCGCAGCGCTTGGAGGCTGCCAGCTGGGGCAGCAGCTCGGGTTGCGCCCTGCGTGACTATTTTGTTGCCCGCAGCGAGCAGTTGGGCCTGCTGTGGATTTACCGCGAGCGCCTGGCGCAGCATGCGGGCGCAGCCGACGCCGAACCAAACTGGTACCTGCATGGTCTCTTTGCCTGACACCGCTGCACCGGCCTACGCCGAGCTGCATTGCCTCTCAAGCTTCAGCTTCCAGCGCGGTGCCTCGCAGCCCGAAGAACTGGTGGCGCGCGCTGCCGCGCTGGGCTACGCGGCGCTGGCGATGACCGACGAATGCTCCGTGGCTGGCCTGGTGCGTGCCCACGGCGAGGCCAAAAAACTCGGCTTGCAACTTTTGCCGGGGGCCGAGTTCGCCCTGCCGGGCTGCACCGTTGTCGTTTTGCCGCAAAACTTGCAGGGCTGGGGCAACCTGTGTGAGTTCATCAGCCTAGCGCGGCGCGCGGCCGCCAAAGGCAGCTACCAGCTGGCCTGGCCCGATGACGCGCACTGGTGCCTGTTGAGCGATTGCCAGATTTTGCTGGCGTTCTCCTCCAGCCTTGAGTTTGAAGCCGCCTGCGCCCTGTGCCTGAGAGCAAAAAACCTGTTTGACGCGAGGCTGTGGCTGGCCGTCGAGTTATTGCTTGGCCTGGATGATGCCCTCTGTCTGTACCGGCTGCAGCAACTGGCGCGGCACACGGGCTTGCCGCTGGTGGCCAGTGGCAATGTGCACATGCATGTGCGCTCGCGCAAGCCGCTGCACGACGTCATGACCGCCGTGCGGCTGGGTGTGGCAGTGAGCGAGTGCGGTTTTGCGCTTCAGCCCAACGCCGAAGCCCATTTGCGCGCGCGCCAGCGGCTCGCCGCGCTCTACCCGGCCGAGCTGTTGACCAACACGCTGCTGATCGCGCAGCGCTGCCATTTCAGCCTGGACGAACTGCGCTACCAGTATCCGCTGGAGACCGTGCTGCCCGGCTTGACGCCAGCGCAAACGTTGCGCCAATTTACCTTCGAAGGCGCGGCGCGCCGCTATCCGCAGGGTTTGCTGCCAGCGGTGCAGCAACTGCTGGAGCATGAGTTGAACTTGATTGCTGAATTGAAATACGAGATGTATTTTTTGACCGTGCATGACATCGTCAACTTTGCCCGCAGCCGGGACATCCTGTGCCAGGGGCGCGGTTCGGCCGCCAACTCGGCGGTCTGTTATTGCCTGGGCGTGACCGAGGTCGATCCCTCGCGCATGAGCATGCTGTTTGAGCGTTTCATCAG
>CAYHDD010000477.1:0-3369 GCA_964355195.1 uncultured Rhodoferax sp.
CGGTGAAAGCTTGCAGCGGCAGCGTCATACTGCCCTAATTCGCGCATCAAGTTGCCAAGGTTGTTGTGCGCCAAGCTGTGGCTTGGCTGCACTTCAATCAGGCGCTGGTAAGACGCCATTGCTTGATCATGCAAACCCAAAGATTTCAGTACATTTCCTAGATTAAGCAGGGCATCAACAAAGTTGGGGGAGTTATTCAGAGCGCGACGAAAACAGCCCATTGACTCCTCAACTTCCCCTAATGCCTGCAATGCACAGCCCAGGTTGCACCACATCGACGCGTTATCGGGTCTGAGCTGTACCGCCTTTCGATTGCACTGGATAGCCTCGGTCAAGCGATTCTGTCGCTGCAACAATGTACCCAGATTATTGAAGGCCTCTGCCGAGGGTGCACGTCCCAGCAGTTCACGCAGGCAGGCCTCCGCCTCCTTGTCATGGCCAAGCGTCATGAGGACCACGGCCAGGTCGCTGTGGTACTTTGTCGTGCGTTTGTTCGAAGCCACGGCCCGCCTGATCAGACCCAGTGCCTCATCGCCGCGACCGCTTTGGCAGGCAATCATGCCAGCCACGTGCAAGGCGTCCGGGTTGTTTGGCCTGACGTCAAGCACCATTTGGCACATCTGCGCGGCCAGCTCAAACTGCCCAGCAGCAAAGCGCTGCGCAGCTGAGGCGGTCAACTTTCCAAGTTCTGCAGAATTCAACCGATACGGCTCCATTCCCATCTGGTCTTTCCCTCTAAGGTCCGTTTGACGAGCGGCATTCGCGATGTGCGAAACATCGCCCATTCTGAGGTCTGATTATGGTCTGAAACACCCGCGCGCCCGGCAGGCAGGTCAACGCGTAAAGAGAAAGTCAGGGTCAGGCACGAGATCGCGCCAGGATAGTCCAGACAGGACCAAGCTTGTTCGAGTAAACGCCAAGTGTTACTGGCAAGTGGCCCGACCCGCAAGGCAAAACGTTGCGTTTTTCAGACGAATTTCATTGTCGGCGTGTTGAATATGGAAATTGCTCTGCTATAGTGTGGCTGTCTTTCGAAAGACGCTTACATGAAAGCCGCATAGTCGCTGGGTTTGAAGTGTATTTTGATCAACCTTCTCTATTTGGAGTTTTTAGAATGAAAAAACGTGATGTGATTCTTCACACGGCAATCGCTTCCGCATTGCTGGCCATGGCGGCTGGCGCGCAAGCCGGCGGGTCGCTGTCTGCGACGGCAACCAAGTTTGCAACGCAGAATTTCGGAGCAACCTCGACGGCTGCACTCGAGATCGTGCCCGCCGCATTAGGCTATGTCTACAGCACGCCAGGCGGTATTGTTGTCAACCCGACTGGCGTTGTTAACATGTATTTCCGCCTTGGCGCGGGTACGTTCACGACCGCCCCGATTGCTTCGGATTTTGCAGGGTCCGTTGTGACGGTATTGGGGCTGGCTGTGGGAACGCCGGTTTTGAGCACCGACAAGACGACGATCGTGGTTCCGCTCTCGAACACCACGGCTTCAAATATCACTATCGGTGTCGGCGCGACCTTGAACTGGACGCCCGCAGCCGGCCGCGCAGTGAGCGGCGTCAATGCGATACTCAACACCGCAGGCGCAACGCTCAGCGCCACGGCATCAGCCTCCGTACTGGCAGCCAACGCCAATGCGGCCGCTTTGCCGGCGGATATCGATGGCCCGGCGACAACCGCTGCCACTTTTGCAACTGGAGCCTCAGCTATCACGGCCAGCGTGACGGCAACAGGCGCGACAGAGACCCAGAAGATCGACGTCACCGCCTCACCCAGCCAAACCAAAATGACTACTGGCGTCAATTCGGGTACCAACGTCAAGATTAATTTCGGATCCTTTGCATTCACGGATGTCGCGTTGGTTTATTCGACTAACGGCGCAACGCTTTACAGCGTGGCCAACAATGGTGGTGCTACAGGCGTTGGTGCGATAGCCACTGGTAACTTTGCCGCTGCTCCTTCCACCGGACTGGTACTTGCCAGCGATGCGGGCTGCGCTACGCCGATGGCCGCCGGTTCGGTTGCCACCTTAAGTGGAAGCAACACCGTGGCCACATGGACTGGTGTCACAAAGGCGGCGAGCGGTACTGCGACCTATGTCTGTATGACGGTCTCCGGCACGACGGTGATCCCCACTACGACTCCTACACTACAAACCAGCTTGACGGTTGCTCCTACCACAGGTACCAACATTACGGGTAGTGGCACGCTGTTCGCCTTGGGTCTGAATGGCGCCTCGATCGATGTGCGCAGCTATGTTCCTGCGGCTGCGGTTGGCTATTCGAGTTTTGTGCGTATCGTGAATAGCGGAACAACCTCCGCAGCGATCAGCGTGGCGGTGATCGACCAGGCAACCGGTGTGGCTGGTGCTTCGTCTGTTTTGGGAACTTTGGCCGGCGGTGCTGCCAAGACCTATGTTGCCTCCGATATTGAGACGGCACTTGGAGTCAGCCTTACTGCGACACTGCGTCCGCGTCTGCGCATTACCGCGCCGACCAGCTCGCTGCAAGTGCAGAGCTTCATGAGCAGCCCGAACGGTGTGTTCTCCGACATGAGTGGCGGTCAGCTGTCGAACCCGACACCGGCTGTCACGATTACTGGCAACTGATCGAAGTCAGGTCAGTCTTTGGAAGGGCGGCGCAAGCCGCCCTTTTTCATTGACGCGCTGTTAGCTGAATGCGTTCATTCGCATGTTTCGTAAATCTACTTTGAGCACGGAGAAATTGAATGAAGGGATGCTGGACAAGGACCTTGTTGACCCTGATCTTTGCCGTAAACATTGCGGGTCACAGCGCCCGCGTCTTGGCCATTGAAGAGATTGCGGTTGATCAACTATTTGAACAACTTGGGTCGGAGAGTGGTCAATTGAAACAACTTGAAACTCTGGCGCGCGAGGGCGATGCCCTTGCGCAGGACCGATTTGGGTTGGCTTATCTGATAGGGCGAGGTGTTCAGAAAGACTATCGGGAGGCCAAAACATGGCTATTGAAGGCGGCCGAGCAGGGTTATTCGTATGCACAGTTTCGCCTTGGTTTTATCTACGAAGAAGGCGTGGGTGGGTCGCAAGACCTTACCGAGGCCGCGCGCTGGTATCAGAAATCGGCCGAACAAGGCAACCCGGCTGCCAGTTATAACCTGGCCCGCTTGTTCCAGCAGGACCACAAAGAATGGCCGGTTGACGATGCCCTGGCAGAGAAGTGGTATCAGGTCGCGGCAGAAAGAGGTTTGGTCGTAGCGCAACTTAACCTGGGCCTGATCTACGCGCAATCACAAACCGTTGCGCGTGACTACGTCAAGGCGTACAAATGGCTACTGAAGGCTGCCCAATCCGGCAACGCAAAGGCTCAATACAACCTGGGATTG
>CAYHDD010000478.1:0-3368 GCA_964355195.1 uncultured Rhodoferax sp.
CGCCCGCACGGGCAGGACCAGCGTTCGTCGTATCTGCATTCTTGGCGCGGAAAGCACCGGCAAGACGACACTGGCTCAAGCGCTGGCACAGCACTTTTCTTGCCCGTGGGTTGGTGAGTACCTGCGTGAGTTCTGCGCCACACAGGTCCGCACACCAACGCGTGACGAGCAGGTTTTGGTGCTGGAGCAACAGGTCGCCGCCGAGCTCCACGCACTGGCACAGGCCGAACGGCAGCGCGTGGCCTTTGTCTTTTGTGACACCGCGCCGCTGCTGACCGCAATCTACAGCGAGTTCATCTTTGCGGATCTCTCGCTCTATGCGCAAGCGCGCAAGCTGCATGCGAACTACGCGCTGACTTTGCTCTTGGCGCCCGATATCGACTGGGTCGCCGATGGCCTGCAACGCGAAGGCGAGTGGGTCCGTGCCCCGATTACTCAGCTGATCGAACGCGAACTCACTACTCTGGCAGCGCCCTTTGCAACCGTCAAGGGTCAGCATGGGCAGCGCCTGGCGGCAGCGCTCCATGCGCTCGAATCCTTGATAGAGCGCAGCGCTAAGACATGATGTAGGCACCAGCGCCGGTGGACAGCAGCTTGCCATCGGCGCCAAGAAATTCCATCCGCGTGGAAGCGACGCGCGAACCCAGGCGCAAGACCTCGGCGCGCAACTCAAAGTACTCGCCAATCGCCGGGCGCAAATAGTCGATGCGCAAATCAATGGTGCCGAGCTTGCTGAAGCGCTGCAAGCGCAGCATCGGGGCTTCATCCATGTGGCGCGCACCGATGGCCGCCATGACGGCCAGGCCGCCCAGTGCATCCAGGCCGGCGCTGATGACGCCGCCGTGAATACGGTTGAAACTGAAGTGCCCGATGAGCTCGCGCTTCATGTCGATGCGCCCCCTGACCTGGTTCGCCTCGATCGAGGTGATTTTCAAACCCAGCACCTGGTTGAAGACAATCATTTCCTCGAAGATCTTCTTCAGACCCAGGACAAACTCGGTTTCAAAGTCGGTCGCCGCCGAGACAACAGATTTCTTGATCATGGGGTGCCCTAAATCTTCGAGAAATCCGGCCGACGCTTTTCCAGGAAGGCTTGAAATGCCTCCTTGGCCGCAGGCTCGCGCAGCAGGCGGGCAAAACTGACACCCTCCTCGACCAGACGTTCGGCAACAATAGCGGTCTGACTCTTCTTCATCAGGCGCTTGGTTTCGATCAGCGAGGCGAGCGGTTTGGTCGCGAGTTTTTGCGCCTGGCGTTGCGCCAGCGCTGCCGCCTCCGTGGGCGGCACGATGCG
The DNA here is from genome assembly GCA_964355195.1 of uncultured Rhodoferax sp. Lineage (GTDB taxonomy): Bacteria > Pseudomonadota > Gammaproteobacteria > Burkholderiales > Burkholderiaceae_C > Rhodoferax. Next base: position 1,295 of record CAYHDD010000478.1, read on the forward strand.
GCTGACGAGTCCGATTTCGAGCGCCGTTTCTGCCAGAAAGGGCTCGCCCAGCAACAGGGCCTCAGCAGCCCGGCCATGTCCCATCAAGAGCGGTGCGAGGTGGCTCGATGCGGCCTCAGGACACAGGCCCAGATTCACAAAGGGCATCGAGAAGGCAGCGTTGTCCCCGGCATAGACCAGGTCGCAATGAAACAGCAGGGTGGTGCCGATGCCGACGGCCGGCCCGCACACCGCAGCCACAATGGGCTTCGAAAAAGTGCTGATGGCACGCAAGAACTGAAATGCCGGTGACTCCTGCGAGGTGTCAGCGCGCTGCAAAAATTCGCCGATGTCGTTACCGGCGCTGAACACCGTTTCATGGCCCTGTAAAACCAACGCGTGCAGCGTATCGTCGGCATCGGCCTGGGCCATCGCCTCGGCCATGCCAGCGTACATGAGTTTGGTAAAGGAGTTTTTCTTTTCGAGGCGATTGAAGGTGATGGTCATCACCCCGGCGCTGTGGTCTATCAGCAGTTCATTCATGGTGGGTTCTCAATGAGCGAGCGCTTCGCGAACAAAATCGAACCGGTCCTGACCCCAGAACATTTGCTCGCCGACAAAGAAGGTCGGTGCGCCAAAGACACCGCGCGCGACTGCGCCCTCGGTCAAGGCCTTCAACTTGTCCTTGATGACCTGTTCGCTGGCCAAGGCCAGCAACGCCGCCGCATCGAAGCCGGCAGCGCCCAGCACGCTCGCCGTCACCGTGGCGTCGTTCATGTTCTGCGCATCGATCCAGATGGCGCGGTACATGGCAGCACAGTAGTGCGCAAAGCGCGGATCGTCGCGTGCTTGAAGGGCTACAGCAATGCGCATTAAAGTAATCGTGTTGATGGGGAAGAACGGGTTGAGCGCAAAGGGTACACCGTAGCGCCGGGCAAAGCGGTCGAAGTCCTGAAAGATGTACTTTCCTTTGGACGGCACACTGGCCGGAGAGGCGTTGCCGGTGGCCACAAAGACACCGCCCAACAGCATCGGCCGCCACACGACCGTGGCACCGGTCTCGGCCGCGAGCGCATCCAATTGAGTCGATGCCAGATAGGCCGCCGGGCTGCCGAAGTCGAAGTAGTACTCGACGATCTTGTCCATCTGCTTGTCTCCGTTGAGTTACCGAGTGTTGGAGTTTATCGGGCTCTCTGGCCCCGAAGCGCTCGGTCTGCGCTTCATGCCCATTGTGCGCCCTCAGCGCCCCACAGCGTGCGACCGCCCGGTGACACGCCCTGGGACGACGTCAGGCTCCTAGACGCGCTCAAAGATCCCGGCCGCGCCCTGCCCCATGCCGACGCACATGGAGACCATGCTGTAGCGCAGCTTGTGGCGATGCAGCGCATGAATGGCGGTGGCGGCACGGATGGCACCGGTGGCACCCAGCGGGTGGCCGAGCGCAATGGCGCCGCCCATCGGATTGACCTTGGCCGGATCGAGCCCGAGCGTGCTGACCACCGCCAGCGACTGCGCGGCAAAGGCCTCGTTGAGTTCGATCCAGTCGATGTCGTCCTGCTTCAAGCCGGCATAACGCAAGGCCGCCGGTATGGCCTCGATCGGACCAATACCCATGATGTGCGGCGGCACACCTTTGGCAGCAAAACTGACGAAGCGCGCCAGTGGCTTGAGTCCGAAGCGCTTGACGGCCGCTTCGCTGGCGAGAATCAGGGCACCGGCACCATCCGAGGTCTGTGAGCTGTTGCCGGCGGTGACCGAACCACGCGCGGCAAAGACAGCCCGCAACTTGGCCAGGCCTTCCAGTGTGGTGTCGGCGCGCGCTCCTTCGTCCAGGCTGATGGTGCGCTTCTTCTCGATTACGGCGCCGGTCTGCAAATCGGGTGAGCGGTCGGTCACTTCGATCGGTGTGATCTCGGCCGCGAAGTGACCCGCCGCCATCGCTGCCAATGCTCTCTGGTGCGACATCACAGCGAATTCATCCTGCGCCTGGCGGCTGACCTTCCACTGCGTGGCGACCTTCTCGGCGGTCAAGCCCATGCCGTAGGCAATACCGATGTTCTCGTCGTTGTTGAACATGGCGGGCGACAGCGAGGGC
>CAYHDD010000479.1:0-3355 GCA_964355195.1 uncultured Rhodoferax sp.
CGGTGGCGACCAGGCTGAGTTGCTTGCCCTCAGCCACAAACAAAATGCCGTTGAGGTAGTACCGAATGTCGTGCACCGCCATGGCGAATGACACCTGACTCAGCAAGTCCTTCAGCGTCTTTTGCGGTACGCTGAAGACCGGGCCAAAGCTGGCAGCTTCCTGCACCAGTGGAAAATCTTCTGCAGCCATGGTTTGCAAGGTGAATTTGCTCTTGCCACCGCGCAAGATGAGCTTGGCTGCGCTGGACTCGAGCGACACGACCTGCTCAGCTGGCATGGTGCGCAGAATATCGATCAGCTTGCGTGCCCCGACCGTGGTCGCGAACTCGCCCGCGTCACCATCCATTTCGGCATGCGTACGGATCTGGATCTCCAGGTCGCTGGTCGTGATTTGTAATGAGCTGCCCGTCTTTCGAATCAACAGGTTGGCCAGAATGGGCAAGGTGTGTCGACGCTCAACAATGCCGGCTACCGACTGCAATACCGACAACACTTTTTCTTGGGTGGCCTTCAGAACGATCATGTCAACCTCTTGTTAGGATCAAATACAACAAATCAATACTGGAAAGAGCTAATTTCTTCGATGCCGCCATTTTCGCCTCTTTAGCCGTGCGCTCAGCCCTTGAGGGTTTGCTCCAGCACGTGCAGTTGCTGGTTCAGCTCGGTCATCTGCTGGCGCTCGCCGCCAATCTTGCGAACCGCATGCAAGACGGTAGTGTGATCTCGTCCGCCAAACAATTCACCGATCTCGGGCAGACTCTTCTGAGTTAATTCCTTTGCCAGGTACATCGCAATCTGGCGCGGTCGGGCGATGCTGGCAGGGCGCTTTTTGGAGTACATGTCGGCAATCTTGATCTTGTAATAGTCCGCGACCGTCTTCTGGATGTTTTCCACCGAAATCTGGCGGTTTTGAATCGACAGCAGATCGCGCAGCGCCTCACGCGCCAGCAGTATCGAAATTTCCTTCTGGTTAAAACGGGAGTAGGCCAGAATTTTACGAAGGGCACCTTCGAGCTCACGCACATTGGAGCGCACGTTCTTTGCAACGAAAAAGGCCACTTCCTCGGGCATTTCTATGCTTTCGACACGGGCCTTGTTGATCAGAATTGCAACCCGCATTTCAAGCTCAGGTGGCTCGATGGCTACGGTTAGGCCGGAATCAAAGCGCGACACCAGGCGCTCATGAATATCGGTCAGGCCTTTGGGGTAAGTGTCGCTGGTCATAACGATGTGCGACTTTTTGGAAAGCAGCGCCTCGAACGCGTTGAAGAACTCTTCCTGGGTGCGCTCCTTGTTGGCAAAGAACTGGACGTCATCGATTAGTAACAGATCCAGCGAGTGGTAGCGTTCCTTGAATTCGTCAAAGGTCTTGCGCTGGTAGGCTTTGACCACATCGGTCACAAATTGCTCGGCGTGGATGTAAAGAATCCTGGCCATCGGCCGCTCGGCCAACATGAGGTTGCCGACCGCGTGCATCAAATGGGTCTTGCCCAGGCCAACGCCGCCATAAATAAACAATGGGTTGTACAAATGTCCCGGCATGCCCGCAACATGCATGGCTGCAGCACGCGCCATCCGGTTGGCAGAACCCTCGACCAGTGTGTCGAAAGTCAGTGACGTGTTGAGCCTGTTCTTGAGGCTATTGGCGGCGCGCTCCTCCCCGACCTCACTGGACTCCTCCATCGCGATCGGCTCGACAGCACGTTGAGGCGATGTGTGTTTGACGACGGGCTCGCGTGGCGCAAGTGCCAAATCGAGTTGCACCGGCTGGCCCGAGAATTTCCCCAACAAACCGGAGATCTTGTTGCCATACTGGGCCCGGATCCAATCCAGCTTGAAGCGATTGGCGACAAAAATGGTGACCCTGGACAAGTCGTCGGCGACCTCGGCTGACAGCGGTCTGATCCAGGTGTTGAACTGTTGCTCAGGAAGTTCCTGTGCCAGTTGGTCAACGCAGCTTTGCCAAAGACTTTGTCCGGCGCCGTAGCCACTGAAGCCACCGTTGCCGGCGTATTGTCCCTGTGTCATTGCGTGTACCAACTTCTGTGGATAATTTTTGATTGCTGCGGCTGGGATTGTAATTTATTAAAGTTTTATCCACAAAGCCTAAGAGTGGCCCCAAAGTTCAACCACTACGAGTCAACAATTGGGCAAGCTATTGCTGGCATTGGGAAAATTTGCGATAATGGTAAGTTCCCCTGACACAGTTGGGTATTGACACGACGAAAACGCGCGGTGGTGGGCCATGACACTATGGTTGATCGCTAGAGCGCCGTCACTGAGCACTTTAGGATTTCCAAAATGAAACGCACTTACCAACCCTCAAAGATTCGCCGCGCCCGTACCCACGGCTTCCTGGTTCGCATGAAGACCCGTGGTGGCCGCGCCGTGATCAACGCGCGCCGTGCCAAGGGCCGCAAACGCCTGGCCGTCTAAGCACCGCAGCCCGCCTAGCTCTCGCTGAACAAAGTTCTGGCATTACTAACGACGTGCAGCGACTCAAGACGCGCAGCCAGTTTCAAACTGTGCTAGCTGGTGATACCGTCGCTCGGACGGCTCATTTTGTGATCCACCGCGCTCGGTTGGATGTGATTGCGGTTGTTCCGCGTTTGGCGCAGGCTGCGGTACAGCCTTCGTTTGCCAGTCCGGTTCCTTGTGGCGCATGGATAGGTGCCATAGTGCCGAAACGCTTAGCCAAGCGGGCGGTCACCCGAAACGCGATCAAACGCCAAATCTTCTGCGCGAGTGCCCATGCCGAGCCGGCGCTCCCTGCTGCGGCTCATGTGGTGCGCTTGCGGTCAAGTTTTGACAAGACGCACTTTGTCAGCGCCAGTTCTGAAAAGCTCAAGCTGGCGTTGCGTCAAGAGTTGCAGCAATTGTTTGCAAAGGCGATGCTGTCTGCATCCACTTCCAAGCATGGTAGTGCGTCGTGATCAAGAACCTGCTCATCGGATTGGTCAAGGTTTACCGCTTGTTCTTCAGCCCATGGCTGGGTTCCTCATGTCGATTCGAGCCGACTTGTTCCGCCTATTCGCTACAGGCATTCGAGCGACATGGCGCGGCTGCGGGCGCCTACTTGACGCTCGCACGCTTGGGTCGCTGCCATCCGTGGTGTGCGGGTGGCTCTGATCCAGTACCTTCGGAAACCCCTCGGCTGTTTACCCAGCTGATCCCATCTTCCAGTCAAAAGAAGTCCTCATGAACGATATTCGCCGCACCATTTTGTGGGTGATCTTTGGTATTTCCATGGTCTTGCTATGGGATCAGTGGCAGGTCTACAACGGCCACAAAGCGACCTTCTTCCCAAGCCCCACCAGTACCGCTGCTGCGAATCCGAAGACAGCAGCGTCCAGTG
>CAYHDD010000480.1:0-3354 GCA_964355195.1 uncultured Rhodoferax sp.
TTGCTGGTGATTGGCTCTGCGCAGGATCAAGGTCTGATCACCAAGTGGGCGGATCACTTGCCCCTGGTACTGAGCAACGGCGAGCACAAACTGCGTGAACCAGACGTTTTCCGGCGCATGATTTACCGTTGGGAGCAAGAGGATGTGCAGGTAACGCCCCGCCCTGACGGCGTTCTGAATTTGAAGGGCATGCGTGATATCGCTGGTCTGATGGCGTTTGAGTCACCCCTACAGTCACGACGCAGTGTGGTGATGTTGTATGCGGACAAGCCGGCCGACCTTCTCCACATTGTCGATGCGCTGTTTGACCCGGATCGCGTGAAGAGTGTGCAGGGCGATTTTGTGCTGGTTGATGAACGTGGTGATCGGCATGCCAAACTCGCTCAAACCTATCACATCGGTTCCTTGCCGTGGATGACACACCTGCGCTGGTTGGTCACCAAGTATCCCCTGATCGCTGGCCTTATCGGGATTCTGATTTTGGTCTTGTTGGCCGTTGTCATCTTCCGAGCGCTGCGACGCGTCGCAGCAAGGCGCATGGAGACGAAAAGTGCCTAGGCGCTGTCCCGCAGTGCGACTTTTGGTGTAGCCGGGCGCCATGGATTCCAGACGGCACTTGCTGAAGTCGTTCGCCGCGCTAGTAGTCGCCTCAGCGTCGGCTCAGGGGGCGACGCCAGTCGGATGTGATGACTGGGTCGGTTGGACATTTTTCAAAGAGAAATTCATCCAGGCTGATGGTCGAGTGATCGACTTCTTGGCAGACGGGCACTCAACGTCTGAAGGGCAGGCGTATGCCCTCTTCTTCGCCTTGGTTGCGGATGATCAGCCTACCTTCAAACGCTTGCTCGAGTGGACCCGTGCCAATTTGGCGGGCGGAGATCTGACTGCCAGACTCATGGCTTGGCGGTGGGGCAAACGCGCGGACGGCAGTTGGGGTGTCATTGACGGCAACGCCGCCAGTGATGCCGACCTATGGTTGAGCTACGTTCTGTTTGAGGCGGCACGTCGGTGGTCGGACTTGGCCCTGCGCGCTTTGGCGGAATTGGTGCTCGAGCGCATCGGGAGGGAGTTGGTGATCAACGTCGCCAGCCTGGGGCCGGTGCTGATACCCGGTCCCATCGGTTTCAGCCTGCGGACCGGGGGCTGGAAAGTCAATCCCAGCTATTTGCCTTTGCAGGTACTGCGCGCTCTCGCCAGGGAGGCGCCGAGCGGACCCTGGTCGGCCCTGGCACGGACCACGGTCACCCTCATCGAGGCAGCAACACCGCAACTCCTGGTGCCCGACTGGGTGATCGTGCGACCTGATGGCGTCATCGAGCTCGACGCGCAAGCTGGTTCAGCTGGCAGTCATGACGCCATCCGCGTCTATCTGTGGGCAGCCATGCTGTCGAGTGAGGATCCGGACCGCAAGCGTCTTCTGAACCGCATGAAGGGCATGGTGACATTTCTCGAAAGACAGTTGATTCCGCCCGCCAAGATTGATGCCGTTACCGGGAACTCCGAAGGTGGCGCGCCGCTTGGTTTCTCGGCCGCATTGCTGCCTTTACTCGACGTCGTCGGTGCAAGCGCTGCGGCACGGCGTCAAAGACTGAGGATTGCCGCCATGGGTGGCATGCCAATGGTCTATTATGAGCAGATGTTGGGACTATTTGGTTTGGGCTGGATGGACCGGCGTTTTCGGTTTTCAGTTGATGGTCGGCTCGATTGGGGAGTAGCTACGACATGCAGGAATTGATGACCTCTACAAGACGGTGCCGCTGGCTGCTGGCCCTGGGCTTGGCGACTTCCGCTGCCTGGTCGGCAGACGATGCTGCGACCCGTCAACTGGTCGATCAAGCCAGGCATTGGCAGCAGGTTTCCCGCGACGATCTTGCTGTGGGGGCTTGGCAAAAATTGCTGCGTGCCAACGCAACCCACCCAGAGGCCTTGATCCGACTGGGCTTGCTCGAAGCCCGTGCCGGGCATGTGCCGCAGGCAGAGGACTTGTATCGGCGTGCCGCGCAATTGTCACCGGCGCCGGCCGGCCTTTCGGAGTTGGAGGCGGCAGTGCGTCTGGGCAAGAGTGCCACGACCATTGAAGCCGCTCGCAAACAGGCCCAGTCCGGGCAGGCAGAGCAAGCGATCAGCACTTATCGCAGCGCACTGGGCGCAGCCAAGCCGACCGGACAACTCGGTCTTGAGTACTACCAGGCCTTGGGAGCCACACCTGCAGGTTGGGAGGAGGGGCGTCGTGGCTTGCAGGAACTGGTGCAAAAGAACGCTGGAAATCAACGCTATGCGCTGGCGCTGGCACGTCACTTGACGTACCGGGAGTCCACCCGCCGCGAGGGCATTCGACAGCTTGTCGCGATGGGGCAGCGTGATCGGGGGGCTGACCCTGAAGTGCAAAAGAGCTTGCGACAGGCCTTGCTGTGGCTCAATCCCGGTCGTGGTGACCGGGCCTTGCTGAGCAACTATCTCGCGGGTCATCCTGACGACAAGGCGATCAAGGAGCTCTTGGTGCGGCTCGATCGGCCTGCCAAAGCGCCAGTCAAGAGTGTGGTCCTGGGGCAGAGCCAACTTGGTTTCAATGCCTTGGAGCAGGGTGATATCGAGTCTGCAACAGCCCATTTCCAGGCCGCCTTGGCAAAAAATCGGCGCGATGCTGACGCTTTGGGTGGCCTCGGTAGCGTGCGCTTGCGTCAACAGGCCTTCGATGAAGCGCTCGGCCTGTTCAACCAGGCGATCAAGTTGGATCGCAAGCGTGGCGCACGCTGGAAAGGTGCGCGCGACAGCGCTCGGTATTGGGTTTTGCTCCAGCCGATCTTGAAGGCCAAACAAGCCGGCAAGCTGCTCGAGATGAGGGCGTCGCTGGAGGAAGCCATCAAACTGGATCCTCAGCAAGCCCTGGGGCAAGTGCTGCTGGGCGACTTCTGGTTGGAAAAGCGCGAGTATGCGAAGGCGGAGCCCATTTATCGCTCAGTTCTCAAGAGTTCAGGTTTCGACGCTGGCGCCTTTCGAGGCTTGCATGCGGTGCTCGTCCAAACCGGGCGTGAGCAGGAAGCCCTGACGCAGATTTCATCGTTGGATGCAGCCAACGCTGCCAAGATTGGGGGCCTGGATCAACTCAGAGCGAATGTGCTGCTCAAACAGGCTGAGACCGACGAGGTGGCTGGAAACTATGCCGCTGCAGTGGAGAAACTCGAACAGGTGGTTTCGCTGGATCCCGCGAGTCCCTGGGGACATCTGGCGCTGGCGCGCCAGTATCAGCGACTCGGCGATTTGAACCGGGCCGACGCGGTTCTGGGAGCAGGGCTCGCCAGACACCCGGATTTGGTGGAAGGTCTGCATGCGCGCGCTTTGCTGTACGGTGAA
>CAYHDD010000481.1:0-3344 GCA_964355195.1 uncultured Rhodoferax sp.
AAAACTGGCGGTAGATGTTGCCGATCGAGCCCTTGAAGAAGGCCAGCGGCACGAACACCGAAACCAGCACCACGGTGACGCCGATGATGGCGCCCGAGATCTGGCCCATCGCCTTGCGCGTGGCGTCGAGTGGCGACAGGCCCTCGTGGCTCATGATGCGTTCCACGTTTTCCACTACCACGATGGCGTCGTCGACGACGATGCCGATCACCAGCACCATGCCAAACATGGTCAGCACATTGATCGAGAAACCGAGTGCCAGCAGCACCGCAAAAGTCCCCATCAGCGCGATCGGCACGACCAGCGTCGGGATGATGGTGTAGCGGATGTCTTGCAGAAAGAGGTACATCACCAGGAACACCAGCAGCACCGCCTCCAGCAGCGTCACCACGACCTGCCGAATCGAGATCTCGACGAACTTGGAGCTGTCTACCGGAATCGTCGCCTGCACGCCCGGCGGGAAATAGGGTGACAGCTCGTCGATGCGTTTCTTGATCGCGCGCGAGGTCGCCAGCGCGTTGCCGGTGGGTGAGAGCTGCACGCCGATGCCGGTAGACGGCTTACCGTTCAGGCGCGCCTGCGGGCTGTAGGACTGGGCGCCAAGTTCGACCCGCGCCACGTCCTTCAGGCGCACCGTCGAGCCGTCGGCGTTGGCACGCAGCACAACCTCGCCGAACTGCTCGGGCGATGTCAACTGGCCTTTGACGACGACGGTGGCAAAAATCGACTGACCAGACACATTCGGCAAGTCGCCAATCGTGCCCGAAGCCACCTGGGCGTTTTGCGCGGCAATGGCGGCCATCACTTCGTTGGAGGACAGCCGGTAGCCGACCAGCTTGGCCGGATCAATCCAGACGCGCATGGCGCGCTCGGTGCCGAACAATTGCGCCTGACCGACGCCGGGAACGCGTTGCAGTTCGGGTAGCACGTTACGCGCCGCGTAGTCGCCCAGCGCCACCGGGTCCATGCTGCCGTCAGCGGAAGACAAAATGGTGAACAGCAGGAAGTTGGTGCGCGCCTTGTCCACGCGCACGCCCTGTTGCGTCACCACCTGCGGCAAGCGCGGCGCGGCGCGGCTGAGGCGGTTTTGCACATCGACCTGCGCCAGATCGGGGCTGGTGCCGGGCTCGAAGCTCAGGGTGATGGAGCCGGTGCCGTCAGCTTGCGCCACCGACTCCATGTAGATCAGACCGGGTGAGCCGTTCATCTCGCGCTCGATCACCCCGAGCACGCTGTTTTCCAGCGTGGTGGCCGAGGCGCCAGGGTAGGCCGCCGAGACGATGATCGACGGCGGGGCCACCGACGGGTACTGGGCCACGGGAAGCTGCGTGACGGCGACGCCGCCCAGCACCAGAATGAAGAGCGCGATAACCCAGGCAAAGATCGGCCGGTCGATAAAGAAGTTCGCCATGACCAGACCCTAGCGCGCGGCGGCGGAAGCGCCGGGTGCCGGCGCCGGGGCCGACGCCGGGTTGGCCGTGGACCACGGCACGGCCTTGAATTTGGTCTTGCCCTGCAGCTTCTGGAAGCCATCCACCACCACCTGCTCGCCACCCTTGAGTCCTTCCAGCACGACCCACTGGCCGTCCTTGGCGCCGCTCACTTTGACGACCCGGTTGCTCAGTGTGCCGTCAGCGGCCAGCACCTTCACGGAATCGCCCTGCGCGGAACGCTGTACCGTCTGTTGCGGCAGCAGCATGGCGCCGCTGGCACTGGCTTGTTGCAGGCGGGCGCGCACGTACATGCCGGGCAGCAACACGCCTTTCGGGTTCGGCACTTCGGCGCGCAGCGTGATCTGTCCGGAGCCGGGATCGACCGACAGGTCGGAGAACAGCAGCTTGGCGGCCAGCGGGTAAATGCTGCCGTCGTCGAGCACCAGTTGCACCGGCACCGACCCGCCGCCCGTACTGTTGAGCTTGCCGCTGGCAATCGCTGCGCGCAGGCGCAGCACATCGGCCACCGGCTGGGTGATGTTGACGTACATCGGGTTGATTTGCTGCACCAGCGCCAATTGGGTTGCCTCGCCCTGGCCGACCAGCGCGCCTTCGGTCACCAGCGCGCGTCCGACGCGTCCGGCTATCGGTGAGTTGACTGAGGCGTAGCCGAGGTTGATTTGCGCCGTCTGCACGGCGGCCTTGGCAACGGCAATATCGGCTTCGGACTGCTTTTGCGCAGCGACCGCCGCCACGTATTCCTGCTGGCTGATGGCATTGGCTTCGAGCAGCGGCTTGTAACGCTCTGCCTGCGCCTGCGTCTGCATCAAGTTGGCTTCGGCGCGCGCCAGCGTGGCCTGAGCGCTGGCAAGCGTGGCGCGGTAGGGCGCGGCGTCGATCTGAAACAGCGGCTGCCCGGCCTTGACTTCACTGCCTTCGCGAAACAGCTGGCGCTGCAAGATGCCGGCCACACGGGCACGCACCTGGGCCACCCGTGAGGCCTCGGTGCGTCCGGGCAATTCAGTCGACAGGCCGACGGTGCTGGGCATGACGGTGACGACGCCGACTTCCCCTGGCGGCGCGGAAGCCGGGCTCGGCGCTGGTGGTGTGCCACCCGGTCCACAGGCCACCAAGGAAGCCGCCAGCAATGTGCCGCACAGCGGCGTGCGCTGACGCGTGGAAAAAGCGAAACCCCTGACGACACCGTGCCATGCAAGCATTCAGAACCTCTCAATAAAGTGCCAATCCGGTGTCCCGGCGCTGCGAAGCCTGCGAGCGCCTTACTGTCGGCCCCGGTACGTGTTTGAAACGTGAAGCGCCGTGTAGTGTATACAGCTGGCGTCGGCGCCGCTGGTGATCGTTCAGCCGCATCGGCCCGACTGAAAGTTCAGTGCTTGCGATTGGGTGATGGACCGGAGTCGTTGGCGTGCCGCTGTCGCGCTTGAAAGTTGCGCCTCGGCAGCATTCGTCAGCGACGCGTGTCTCGAACTGGGTTCGCCTGACGGTCAGTATTGACGGCCACTGAGCCTATGGCATGATGGCGTCCGCCGGCGCCGCCTGGCGCGAGGGCGTAAGCATTTCAACCCATCTGGAGACAAGTACATGAGATCTATTCGAGTCATTCTGGTCGGTCTGGCCGCTGCATCCGGCATCATGCTGGGCTACCCGGCGTTCGCTCAAACTGGCCCTGCGCCCTACGGCGCTCCCATCAGTCTTGAACAGGCAAAGAAGGCCATGGCCGCCGCTGAAGCCGAAGCGCGCAAGAACAATTGGCAGGTTGTGATCTCGATCGTTGACGGCGGTGGTCACCTGGTAGCTCTACAGCGGCTGGAAGCGCAAACTTCGAGCGTTGACATATCCATTGGCAAAGCCACCACAGCGGCCGCTTTCCGCCGACCCAGCAAGGCGCTC
>CAYHDD010000482.1:0-3343 GCA_964355195.1 uncultured Rhodoferax sp.
CAGTTTCATTCCATTTTGACATCGATTGCCCTGACCCTGTGCCTGAGCTGGGCGGCGCTCAGCCCGGTGCAGGCCAAGCCCGCAAGGGAAACCAAGGTCGGCAGCGACGCGCTGCTGGTGGAAATGAGCCATGCCTTCAAGAAGGGCGATGGCAAGCGCCTGTCCAGTCTGCTGCCGCAGTTGCGCGGCCATCTGACCGAACCCTGGGCCGCCTACTGGGAGCTGCGCAACCGGCTTGACACGGCGGCACCGGCCGAGGTGCAGCAGTTTTTTGCCCGCTACCCCGGCACCTACCAGGAGGACCGCTTGCGCAACGACTGGCTGTTGCTGCTCGGGCGACGCCGCTACTGGAGCGACTTCAGCGCCGAGTTGCCGCTTTATCGAATGAATGACGATCGAGAGGTGCACTGCTACAGCCTGGCACTGGAGCCGCTGCGAAGCAGCCCTGAGACAGCCTCTGAATTCAAACGCCATTGGTACGCGCAGAACGAAGCCGACGAGGGCTGCGCCTATGCCGCCGTGCAGCTATTTGAAGCCAAGCGCCTGAGCGACGCCGACATCTGGCGCAAGGTGCGTCTCGCGGTGGAGGCCAATCGCCCCAAGCTGGCCCGACTGGCTGCCGCCATCGTGTCACCACCCAGCGCAGCCCTGATCGACGAGATCAGCAAGCAGCCGTCGCGCTTTCTTGCGCGGCATACCGTCGCAGACACTGACACTCACAAAGAAGAACGCTTGCTGGCCTTGATCCGCCTGGCCAGCATGGACATGGAGAGCGCCGCCAATTGGCTCGAACTGCACGCCAGCGCGCAGTTGAACCCGGAGCAGCGCTCCTGGGCCTGGGGCGTGGTGGGCAAACAGGCTGCCCAGCGTCGACTGGAGGCGAGCAGCGACTATTTTGCGAACGCCGGCAACAGCGAGCTCGACGACAACCACCTGGGCTGGAAGGTGCGCGCCGCACTGCGTCAGGGCCACTGGAAAACCGTGCTGGAGAGCATCCAGGCGATGAGCACGACGACGCGCCTGGACAGTAGTTGGGTCTACTGGCAAGCGCGCGCCCAATTGCAACTGGGCCGATCGCAGGCAGATCGAGACGCCGCCAGCAGGCTCTTCGAAAGCATTGCCGGGGTGCGCGGCTTCTACGAACAGTTGGCACTGGAGGAGTCGGGGCAGCGCATCAGCGTGCCACAGCGCCCGGCGCCGCTGACACCGCAGGAAAAAGACGCCGCCCAGCAGAATGCGGGCCTCAAGCGCGCCCTCTACGCGATTGGGCTCGGCCTGCGCAGCGACGGCGTGCGCGAGTGGAACTACCACACCAACATGCACCAGCGCGGCGGCATGAGCGAGCGCGAGTTGCTGGCCGCCGCCGATCTGGCCTGCCAGAGGGAAGTCTGGGACCGCTGCATCAACACCAGCGAACGCACCCGCACGAGCATCGACTTCGAGCAGCGCTTCCCCTTGCCGCATCGCGACGCCGTGCTGCAACGCGCCGCGCACAGCGGGCTCGACCCGGCCTTCGTCTACGGTCTGATCCGCCAGGAAAGCCGCTTCATCATGGACGCCAGCTCCAGCGTCGGCGCCGCCGGCCTGATGCAGCTGATGCCCGCCACGGCGCGCTGGACGGCCAAGAAGATCGGCCTGACCAGCTTCAAACCGCAACAGATCAACCAACGCGACACCAATCTGACGATTGGCTCGGCCTACCTCAAGCTGGTGCTCGACACCTTCGACGGCTCCATGCCCCTGGCGACGGCGGCCTACAACGCCGGGCCCGGCCGCTCCCGCAGCTGGCGCGGCCAAAGTGGCGTCCCGGCGCTGGAGGCGGCAATCTGGGCCGAAAACATCCCTCTTTCAGAAACCCGCGATTACGTCAAGCGCGTGCTGGCCAACACAACCAGCTACGCCGCGTTGATAAGCGGGCAGCCGCAATCGCTCAAGAGTCGCCTGGGATGGGTCGGCGCCAAAGACGCCAAAAGCCCCGATATGAACCCCGACCTGCCCTGAACTGGAGAAATCATGCTCAAACTGATGATTGGCAACAAGAACTACTCGTCCTGGTCAATGCGGCCCTGGGTCCTGCTCAAGCAGGCCGGCATTGCGTTTGAAGAAGTCATGGTGCGCTTTGATGCCTTTGACGCAAGTTCCAACTTCAAACGAACCGTCCACGAAGTAACGCCCACCGGCAAAGTGCCCGTGTTGATCGATGGCGGCCTGGTCATTTGGGACACGCTGGCGATTGCCGAATACCTGGCTGAGCAGTTTCCGGCCAAGCAGCTGTGGCCCGCCGACCGCGCGGCGCGGGCGCGGGCGCGCAGCGTGTGCGCCGAGATGCACGCTGGCTTCCAAGCCCTGCGCAGCCATTGCCCGATGAACATCGAGGCTTCGCTACCGGACGTGGGTGGCCTGATCTGGCGCGACAAACCGGCCGTGCGTCAGGACGTAGAGCGCCTGGCCGAGATGTGGGTTGGGCTGCTGAGCGAGCACGGTGGGCCTTTGCTGTTTGGTGAGTTCAGCATTGCCGACGCCTACTTTGCGCCTCTGTGCACGCGTCTGAAGACCTACGGCCTGCCCCTGGCGCCGACACTTGCAGCCTACGTGGAGCGCGTGTTGGCCCTGTCCGGCGTCCTGGCCTGGCTTGACGCGGCACGGGCGGAACACGACTTCCTGCCCTTCGAAGAGCCTTACCGCCTCCACCCTTGAGCAAACCCCGCATGCAGCAGGTCTATCTGGTTGGTGGCGCCCTGCGCGATGCATTGCTCGGACTGCCAGTGCAAGACCGCGACTGGGTGGTGGTCGGCAGCACACCCGAGGCCATGGTGGCGCAGGGCTACCTGCCGGTGGGGCGCGACTTTCCGGTTTTTTTGCACCCGCGCAGCAAAGAGGAATATGCCCTGGCGCGCACCGAGCGCAAGACCGCGCGCGGCTACCGTGGCTTCGCCTTCAGGGCCGACCCCGATGTCACGCTGGAGCAAGACCTGGCGCGGCGCGATCTGACCATCAACGCCATCGCGGCGCGCGTCGATCCGGCTGCACCAGCCGACGTGATCGACCTGACTCAAACTGAGCTGATCGACCCCTACGGCGGGCGCCAGGATTTGCAGCGCAAAGTCTTCCGGCACGTAACCGAGGCCTTCCACGAGGACCCGGTACGCATCCTGCGCGTGGCCCGACTGGCCGCGCGTTTTGCCGATTTCACGGTCGCCCCCGAAACCATGCAACTGATGTGCGAGATGGTGCACTCTGGCGAAGCCGACCATCTTGTGGCCGAGCGCGTCTGGCAGGAACTGGCGAAGGGGCTAATGCAGGACGCACCGACGCGCATGTTGGCGGTCTTGCGTGAATGCGG
>CAYHDD010000483.1:0-3341 GCA_964355195.1 uncultured Rhodoferax sp.
CAACAACCAGGGCACGGTTACCGTCTTTTGGCCGCCATACCGGGTTGACCTGTCGGTCAATCTGGTGCTTTTGTTGCTGACGCTGCTGTTTGTCGTACTGCACCTGGCCTTGCGCGCGCTGGCGGCACTGTTTGCCTTGCCGGGGCTGGCCAAGCGCTGGCGCATTCAACACCAGGAGCGCACGATTCACCTGGCCCTGCTTGACGCCTTGGCGCACTTGATTGCCGGGCGCTTTGTGCGTGCCCGCAAGGCCGCCGAGACTGTGCTGGGGCGCGACGCAGCCATGAAGAGCAGCGGCGAGGCCCTGACCTATTCGGCCCACCTGCGCGCCCTGGCGCATCTGCTGGCGGCGGAAAGCGCACAGGCCCTGCGTGACAAAGCGTCGCGCGACGTGCATTTGGCGCAGGCAATGGATCAGACTGCACGGCGCGATGGACAGGAAATTCGCGATGGAGTGCAGTTGCGCGCCGCGTTCTGGGCGCTTCAGGATCATGACGCCGACGGTGCGCTGCGCTTGCTCGACGAGCTGGCCCAGGGCACCGCGCGTCGAACGCTCGCCCTGCGTCTGCGATTGCGCGCCGCGCGCGCCGCGCGCCAGCCCTTGCAGGCGCTCGAAACAGCGCGTTTGCTGACCAAACACCGCGCATTTTCGGAAATTGCGGCTCGTGGGCTGCTGCGAGCCCTGGCGCTGGAACTGGTGGCGTCGGCGCACGACAGTGACCAAATGAAGAAGGTCTGGCATCAGCTCGATGCGAGCGAGCGTGAGACGCCCGAGGTGGCGATGGCAGCCTGCCGTCGCATGATGAAATTGAGCGCTGACGCGAACCTGGCCTTGAGCTGGTTGCAACCGGTGTGGCAGCGCATGGTCAGCGCGCCCGGGGCGTTAACTGAGCTCCAGCGTGTCGATTTGGTGCACCTGCTGGAGAGCGGTTTCCGGCTGGCGAGTCCCGAGACTCAAAGCCCCTGGCTGACGCGCATCGAACAGGCTCAAATGGCCGATCCGGGGGATCCGGTCTTGCAGTATCTGGCGGGCAGCATGTGCCTGCGTTTGCAGTTGTGGGGCAAGGCGCAGCAACTCATCAAGCAAGCCCTGCCACGTCTGCAGGACGCAAGCCTGGAGCGCAGCGCCTGGGCTGCTTTGGCCGACCTGGCGCAGCAGCGTGGTGACGCCGATGGTGCGGCCCTTGCCTGGAAGAGTGCGGCACAGGTGGCAGAGCGCTGACTTGTGGTGCTCTGCGTGGAGGCACTGGCTCTCGCCAGGCCTGCTAATTGTCGAGAATGGCCCGGAAGGCAGCTGAGAACTCCTCTACCGGCAGACTGGGTATTGCCTGGTTGACCAGGACGACCAGGGCGATCTTCTTCTCGGTATGGAAAAGGACATGCGAGTTGTATCCGAATATGGTTCCCGGGTGTCCAATCCAGTAACCGACCTTCATGACACAAAAGCCGTAATGGTCGTCAACCCACTTGAACCGCTCTGCCTTTGAGCGCTCGGACAGCAGCGTGCCATCGGCGACCGCTTTGGCCCAAAGTTTTATGTCGGCAAAGGTGGAAACAAGGGCGCCCGCCGTGTAACCATAGGAGGGGTTCCAGTTGGTGGCATCGACCAGATTGCCACTGTCATCCGGCCCAGTGTACCCATGCGTATAGGGTGCTGCCAAAGCTCCCGAATCCGGCCAGTAGGTGTGCGTCAAACCCATCGGCTTGATCACCTTTTCGTCAATCACCTGGCTGGCCGGTTTTCCGGTCACCTTTTCCATCAACAGCCCGAGCAAAACGATGTCCGTGTTGCAGTACTTGTGCTTTGCGCCAGGTCCAGGCAGGAAATAGGGCGGGTGACGCAAGGCTGCTGCCAGAAGTTGCTGCGGGGTGTACGCCAACGAGAAGCCGCTTTCGATAAATGGAACGAGGTACTGCGAATCTTCCGAATAGTTGAACAGACCGCTGGTCATGTTGCCCAGCATCCGGACCGTGATGCGCTCGCCGTTGGGGATGTTGTATTGCGCAAGGTAAGTGGCAATCGGCGTGTCAACGTTGATCTTGCCTTCGTCGGCCAGGATCAGCACGGCCGCACCGGTGAAAGTCTTCGTGTTGCTGGCGATCCTGAAGTAGTAGTCTTCACTCATCGGCATGCCCGTCTCCCGGTTGCTGACGCCGCGTTTGATGAAGTAGTCGCCTTCGCCGTCGACCGAGATCAGTGCGATCATGCCTGGTGGCTTGATAGCGGCGTACACGCTGTCGGCGGCCATTTCGAGTTGCTCCTTGACTGCTTGCGTCAAGACCCTTGGTCGCGCATTCGCCGCGCTACCCCCACCAACGCAACCCGTGAGAAACGGGACTGCTGAAACTGAAAGGAGATCTCTTCTGTTCATCTGATGACTCCACGAATGTGCGCCATCCATCCATCTGGCTGGAGAGCGCCAACTGCTGGTATTGGCACTGGCTGAGATCGTGACTCCTTCAGTGGGCACGGCACTTGACTCTTCGCATGTTTGGGCGAGAAAGTACCGTCTCAATTCGTGGCTGCGAGTAACACTGAACGGGTACAGGAAGTCATTGCGCACGGCACTCTCGCGCTGCTGGCTCGAGCATCGAGACTCCTACGACCTCGACTTCTTCTTGCCACGCGGATTCGAAGCGGCAGACATCGCTGCCTCACTTAAAAATCAGGTATCGCCTACGAAACAAAGGACCTCATTAATGACCCGCGATAGGCGAATCAGCTCCACGGTTATGTGCATCACGAAGGCCAAGGCCTGAAAGTTTCTTTCGTGGAAGACGCCTACCTCAATGTTTTCCCGGCAGTTCAAAGACCGTTTGGAAAGCTTGTCGTCAGAACTGAGGAAATTCCGGAGCTATATCTGCCCGATGCGGTCTCGGGATGTGTGTCGCGGAGTTTGTCCATTTTTATGGGACCGAACGGTTCGTCAAGAACTGGTCAACGTTAAGGATGCTGTTGCCCGAGAGCGTCGCGAAGAAGACCGGCGTATACGACTTCACATGGAGCAGACTTGCTGGCGGCGGCTGGAATCTCAGGCCCGTTGCAGAGTTCAATACCATGCCAGAGCGCCGTCGGCAGTTTTTTGTTGCTGTGGCCCGTTCTCCTGGCACCAGCATCTACGCGGTTGCTAAATCACTCGATCTTCACAGCCACCTACCGTGCCGACGTGATTGTGCTTCAGGGCTCTCGCTCAGCACGCGCCGTTGACTGAAGCAGGCGAGACCCTCGAAGCAGAAACGAACCCATTTGTTCATTTCCGCCATCGGCAAGACGACACCTCAATTTACCGCTCTCATGACCTGATTGAGTATCTTGAGGGCGATACCGAATCGGTCGTCAA
>CAYHDD010000484.1:0-3319 GCA_964355195.1 uncultured Rhodoferax sp.
GGGTACTGTCCACAATATCAGCCAGATCACTGAGCAACCGGGTGTCGCTCGGCAAGCCACCTCGCGGCCCGCCGGATTCACCGTGACCAAACTGGTCGTGGCCGCGCACCGCAAAACCCCAGTCATTGAGGCACTGCGCCACATGCTCATAGCGACCGGCATGCTCGCCCAAACCGTGCACCAGCAAGACGACGCCGCGCAATGTTCGCCCCAACTCCAGCGGCCAATCCTGGATGGCCAGGTTGTCACCATCGCTCGCGACAAAAGTGGAAAGTGTGCTTTCTGTGCTCATCAGGGTCGCATCATAGCGAGCATTCTCGTGGCCCACACGCTGTGCGATCATCACGCCTTCGATAAACCGAAACTTCCAACAAGACCCGCCATGATCTCAATGAACCGTCCGCCCAAGCTTCCCGTCGGCGTTCGACGCCGCGCCTGCCTTGGCCTCGCGGTGGCCTGTGGTCTGGCCGCGTCGCCGCTGCTGGCTCAAACCCGGCACCCGCTGCGCATCTCCACGCCCGCCGTGCCGGACGATTGGCATGCCCGTATGTGGACGGTATTGAAGGAGCAACTCGACAAGAGCATGCCGGGTCAGTTCGACGTGCAGATCAGCCTGAATGCGGCGCTTTTCAAGCAGGGCGCCGAGCCGGTGGCGATGGCGCGTGGCAACCTTGAGATGTCCACCATTTCGGCCTTTGACATTGCCAAGCTGGTCAGCGAGTTTTCGATCTTTACCGCTGGTTACGTGATCCGTGACCCGGTCCACCTGTTGCAGGTGTTCAACGGCCCGATCGGTGTGGAGCTGTTCGCGCGCGTCAGCGAGAAAATGGACATCACGGTTCTGGCGCCGCTCTATTACGGCACGCGCCAGCTCAATCTGCGCGAGACACGCAAGCTCACAACCCCGAGCGACCTCAAAGGCGTCAAGCTGCGCATGCCGGGCAGCAAGGAATGGCTGTTTCTGGGAGAGGCGCTCGGTGCCACCGCCACGCCACTGGCCTTTGGCGAGGTCTATCTGGGCCTCAGAACCGGCACCATCGACGCCCAGGACAACCCGCTGCCAACGGTCAGGAGCGCGAAGTTCTACGAAGTCACCAAGCAGATCACCCTCACCAGCCACCTGGTCGATGTGCTGTTCATCGGTGTCTCCAACAAGTTGTGGAACATTCTGAGCGCAGATCAAAAGGGCAAGCTCAAAGCTGCCGCACAAGCAGCCGCCAGCTACAACAACGATAACCGCATCGCCGATGAGAAGCAGCTGATCGCTTACTTCAAGAGCCAGGGCCTGAGCGTGACCACACCCGACGTCGATGCGTTTCGCAAGTCGGTGCAGAACGCCTACCTGCAATCCGACTACGCCAAGACCTGGCCCAAGGGGTTGCTGGAGCGCATCAATGCGACCCACTGAAGCTGGCGCGCGATGCTGAAGCTCTTGCAAGGTGCTGCCAACGCCTTTGGCGTCTTGCTGTTTGTGCTGATGTTCCTGGTCTTCGTGGTGCAGGTGGTGGCGCGCTTCTTCTTCAACCAGCCCCTGGCCTGGACCGACGAGGCCGCTGTCATCCTCTACCTGTGGGCCATCCTGTGGGGCGCAGCGTTTGTTTGCAAGGATCGCGAAAACGTCGCCTTTGACCTGCTCTATCAAAAAGCCGGTCCACGGATGCAGCGCATCATGGCGCTCGCCGCCTGCGCCCTGATTGGCGTGCTGGCCGCCTGGTGCCTGCCCGGTGCGCTGGACTACATCCACTTCATGCAGCGCGAAAGCACTCCGGTGTTGGGTCTGCGCTTCCACTGGGTGTTTGCGCCCTTTGGCCTGTTGCTGCTGGCCCTGGTGCTGCGCTATGCCTGGCGCATTTACCGGCTTCTGGGTCGCCACTGGCGGAACTACTTGTGAGCGGCGCCCTGATCACGCTGTTGGTTGTGCTGGCGAGCGGCATGCTGCTGCGCGCACCGATTGCCTTTGCCATGCTGGTCAGCGGCATCGCCTACCTGATTGTCAAAGGGCAGGACCTCGGGCTTGCAGCCGAGCAGGTGCTCAACGGCCTGTACAACGGCTACGTGCTGCTGGCGGTGCCTCTGTTTGTGCTGGCCGCCAACTTGATGAACGCCGGCTCCATCAGCGAGCGCCTGTTCGACTTTTCGCGCGTCCTGGTCGGGCGCTTGCGCGGTGGCCTGGCCCAGGTGGACATTCTGGTCAGCGTCATCTTCTCGGGCATGAGCGGCAGCGCCATCGCCGACGCCGCAGGCCCGGGCCTGGTGACGATCAAGCAGATGCTGAAAAACCCCGAATACAGCCCCGGCTTTGCGGGCGCGGTGGTGGTTGCCAGCGCCACCATCGGACCCATCATTCCGCCCTCGATCCCGATGGTGATCTATGCCCTGGTCTCGGGCACTTCAGTCGGTGCGCTGTTTCTGGGCGGTGTCGTGCCGGGCCTGCTGATCGCCGCCCTCTTGATGCTGGGCGTGCACATCATCGCCACGAGGCGCAACATGCCCAAGGACGACCCCGTTGCGACCAAGGATTTGCCAGGCATCCTGCTGCGAGGTCTGCTGCCCTTGAGCCTGCCGGTGGTGCTATTGGGCGGTATTTACAGCGGCGCCTTCACGCCCACTGAGGCCGCCGCTGTGGCCGCCCTGCATGCCCTGATCCTGGCCGTCGGCGTCTACCGTGCCTTCTCGCCCAAGGCCCTGTTTGCGGTCGCGCTGGAATCACTGCGCACCAGCGCCGTCATCACCATGATCATCGCCAGCGCCTACCTGCTGAGCTACGTCTTTGCCAGCGAAGGCATTCCAAACCAGTTGGCGCAATGGGTCAGCGGTTTGCACCTGAGTCAGCTGCAATTTCTGCTGCTGGTGAACGCCGTCTTTCTGGTGCTGGGCTGTTTTCTTGACGTCTCGGTGATGCTGCTGGTGTTTGTGCCCATGCTGATCCCCACCGCCAAATTGCTGGGCGTTGATCTGGTGCACTTTGGTGTGGTGATCGTCGTCAACATGATGATCGGCCTGGTGACGCCGCCTTTTGGCATGCTGCTCTTTGTGACCAACGCCCTGACCGGCATCCCGCTCAAGGACATGGTGCGCGAAGGCTTGCCCTTCACCGCGCTTCTGATCCTGGCGCTGCTTCTGATGACCCTGTTCCCGCAGATCGTGCTGTGGATGCCGCAAAGCATGGGCTATGTGACGCACTGACAGCAGTGCCCTCGACGGCTTGGTTGCGGAGCCTGCGCCGGGGTTTTCTGGTGTCCCCCGGTGATTTGCTGTCACCCGGTCAGGTTGCTCAGTCGAACGCAATCACGCCCGGCCTCCTCTGCGCGGTACATGG
>CAYHDD010000485.1:0-3317 GCA_964355195.1 uncultured Rhodoferax sp.
TGCACAGGCTGCACATGGTCTTGCCCTCGGCAATCACCTTCTTCACGATGCTGTAGGTGTCCTGCGTCTCGATGTGGAACTCGATGCCGAGCTTCTTCAGGTACTCGGGCAGGATGTGCGCCGGAAAGCCGGGCTGCTTCTGGTCCAGGTTGACCGCCACCAGCTCGAACTTGACCGGCGCCCTGGCTTGCAACTTGAGCAGAATGTCGAGCAGGCCGTAGCTGTCCTTGCCGCCCGACAGGCAGACCATGACGCGGTCGCCCGCTTCGATCATATTGAAGTCAATGATCGCCTGACCCACCTGGCGGCACAGACGCTTCTCCAGCTTGCGCGTTTCACGTTCGATCTTCGGCTCGGCCCGGGCTTCTGCCTCGGTCGCCGCAACCTCATTCTCAATCCAGACCGCACTCATTCGGGTTTCCTTGTGTTCAATCACTGAGGGAGGATTTTCTCTTACTCTTCGTCTCTGCCATTTTTCCCGACTCACCCCCCGCCCCGTCGGGCTGAAGAGAGAGACACTGCGCTATCTGGCCGCGTGTTCAAACTAGGTCACTGTTCGCGGTCATGACCGACAGCCATGCAGTTGCCCGATTCAATGAATGCCCCTACATCGAGTTGCGGGCGAGCACTTTGAGCTGGTTGTTGGCTCTTCACGACCAGTAGCGAGTGCCCACGGGTGTCAGCCCGCGGGAGCCAGTAAATCCGATGGGCCCGGGTTCCCATTGCTGACCCTCAAGTGGCCTTGACCGTCTGCGGCTGAAGCTGCAGATGGTGAACGCAGGAACCCAGACCTCGATTCGGATTTGAAAGGAGCATGCTATGAGTAACCGCCACGGTGCGCCGATCTGGTACGAGCTGATGACCAAGGACCCTTCGACCGCCAGACGCTTCTACAGTGCCGTGGTTGGCTGGCAGATCGACGAATTTGCACCAGCCGATTCGACGACGGAATACCGCATGATCAGTGCAAGCGATGGTGTCGGATCTTCAAGGGGCGCCGTTCTACGTGATGCGCGGCTTCAGCAATGAGAGGAGCACCGTGTGCGACCCGAATCGTGCCGGGCACGGCGCGTGGCATGAGTTGCATGCCGCCGACGGCTCGACGGCGAGCGACTTCTACTCGGCTCTATTCGGCTGGCGCAAGTCGAGAGCAATGGACATGGGGCCTATGGGCACTTACCAGTTGATCGAGATTGGTGGTCGCGACCTTGGAGGCGTGATGACCGACCCCAATTTCCTGCGCCCAGCGTGGTTGGTCTACTTTCGCGTGGACGGAATCGTGAACGCGGCCCAGCGCATTGTTGCGGCAGGCGGCCAGGTGATCAATGGTCCGATGGAGGTTCCCGGCGGTGGCTGGATCGCCAATGGTCTTGATCCTGAGGGTGCGATGTTCGCACTGACGGGCACCAAGTAGTTCATCTCGGCAGGCGGCTACGTCGTTAGGCGTGGCGACCCGCAAAGCACCCATAGCGGATGTTCTGTCTTGGGTAGAACTGTTGATCGATTTTTGCCAGCCATGAAAAGCTGACATCGGAATTCACAAACATGTCTTGCTGGCTATGTGGCTCTTGAGTCGCGCAAAAAGTTCTTGCAACATACACGCTTGTTCAAGAAGGTTCGGATTTTCTTACGGACCGCGGGAACTTTTCTATGCCGTCGTTGCAATACAAGGTAGGGCAGACGACCATTACAGTCGCCCCTTGATCCGATCTGTCCTTCATGTCCTGGATACATAACCGCTGGAGTCCAAAACACAATGCTGACGCGGTGTCGCTATGGACGCGGGCCATTGGAGGCGACGCCGTAGCGTTAGACACGTTGTACCGCCAGGAATCTGGGCCGGTGTACCGCTACGCACTGGCCCTGTGCGGCAATGAAGGCTGGGCTGCCGATGCCTTGCAGGAAGCATTTCTAGCCCTTTTGCGCCAGCCGCAGGGCTTTGACCAAGCCAGAGGCTCTTTGGGGTCCTATCTGTGTGGCATTGCCAGACACTTCCTTCTCGCCAGCCGCCGCGATCGGCTGCATAGCGCGCAGGAGCTCAACGCAGACGACGACATCCAGACCGAAGGCGATTGGGCTCCTGATCCACAGGACCAACTGGTGCGCCTGCAGTCCTTGCAATCCCTGCACGCAGCACTGGCAGCATTGCCCTGGGCACAGCGCGAGGCATTGGTTTTGGTAGATCTACAGGAGCGCGACTATACACAGGCCGCAGCCATCGCCGGTATCCCCGTAAACACATTGCGTACGCGCCTGCTGCGCGGCCGGCGCCGCTTGCATGACTTGCTAACTGTCAATCCTTCCGAAGATGGCACTGCTACTACCCCCCGCCGGAGAATCGCATGACACTCGTTGAAACCTTCCCATCGTCCGAGCCCCGATATACCAACCATGTGTTCAGGGCGCTGGCCGATGGACGCCTCCTTCTGAACGCCTGTGAACCGCCCCCCCGGGTGCATGCAGCCCTGTTGCGCTCGCTGGATTTGCCGCGTGCAGCACTCGCACCCGAACGCTACAGCGTGGGGCAGACCGTAGCCCGGTGGCTGGTTTGCCAGCGCTGGTCGGCTGCCGTTGTTACATTGCTAGCCGTGTTGTTGATTGCCAGTGTGCTGGAAGTTCCGTTTGATGTGGCGCCCGTTACCGCTGTTGTGGCAGATCGTGATAGCGATGGATTTTTGCCGATAGGCGATTCCGCGGCTTTGTCGACGGGTTCCACAGCATGGCTCGTGCGTACCGAAATGTCGCGCCAGCAACTGGTCACGCTGGGTCTGCCGTTTGATCCTTCACGCGCCGCGGAGTTCGTGCCCGCAGAAGTTTTGTTGCGCCCCAATGGTGAGCTGTTGGCGGTGCGCTTTGTTCGGTAAGTTGTTCACCTTTGTTGTAAGGAAACCATCATGAATAAGTCCTTGTCGGTAATTGCCGTTGCGGTTGCGTCCTTGTGCGGGGGGTCAGTTACGCTGACTGTGCACGCGCAGGAGCGCGCGGAAGTGGCGCCCGAAGTGCGTGTCGAATTACTGGCACAAGCCCCGACGGCCAAGCCCATGGTCATGGAGCGCGAAGTGCGTATCGTCACTCCGGTTGGTGATGAGCTGCAAAGCAGCCGCGTAGTCAAGGGTGCGCCCTACTGTGCAGACGCGATGCACGAGACGACGCAGTGGCTGGTGGACCCTGCCGGCGGCACGCCCAACAAGATAACTCGCAAGAACACTACGCGCATGTGTCGCGATGGCGAAGGCCGTACGCGCCAGGAGATTGATGGTGCAGGCCACAAGCAAGTGTTCCTGCGCGACCCTATGGCAAAGGAAAGCTGGATGCTC
>CAYHDD010000486.1:0-3303 GCA_964355195.1 uncultured Rhodoferax sp.
CGACCACCATGCGCAGCGGCTCCTGCAGGTCGTGCGAGGCGACGTAGGCGAACTGATCGAGTTCGGCGTTGGAGCGCGCGAGCGCCACGGCCCTGTGTCGGAGCTCGGCATCCATCTCGACAAGAGCCTCACCCATGCGATTGAACTCGTGTGCAAGATCCCCGATTTCATCCGCGCTCGAGGTCTCGATGCGCTGGCTCAAATCGCCCTTGCCGATGCTTTGAGCGGCGATGCTCAGCTGCGCCAGGGGTGCGACCGTTTTGCGGGCCAGAACATAGACCCCGCCGCCAATCAGCATTGCCAGTGCCAGCGATGCCAGAACGATGGCGCGCGTCAGCGCCTCGGCGGGCGCCAGCGCGGCGGCGGCGGGAACGCGAAAGACAGCCGCCCAACCCAGACCGGGCAGCGGCACGTAACCGGCGATCTTCTGTTCGCCCTCGATCGCGTTGAAGAACTCACTCGCCCCCGGGCGCCCTGCGAGGGCCTCCCTGACCGAGTGCACCGAACTGAAATCGGTCTGCGACTCGACGAAAATCGGCCTGTTTTGGTGGGCGATGACAAGCCCGCGCCGGTCGGTCAGGAATCCCGCCTCAGTCCGCAGCGCGGGGTCGGAAACGAATGCCCCGACCTTCGACAACTCGCTGAGCCTGAGGGCGCCCACCCAAAAGCCGGCGATGCGGCCGTCGGTCGCGCGCACCGGCGTGGCGATCACGATGCTCGGGCGCTGCGTCACCGGGGAGATGTGCAGGTCGCTCACGATGCTGCGGTCCGCTCGGCGCACCTGCGTGAACCAGGCGCTGAAGGCAAGATCCCGTTGCGACAGTTGCGCTTCGAGTGAGCGCGGCTCGACCATGGTCGTCGCGCCCTCGGCGTTGAGGAGCATGAGGTATTCGAATGCAGCAGATTGCGTCAGCACCATTGCCGCAAGCTCGCGTGCCTTGTCCGGACCTCCGAGTTGCGGCAGCGAGGCGGTGGTGGCGAGCACGGATCGGGCGCCGTCGATGTGGGCCATGACCGCGCCCGCGTACATCTCGGCGTTGTGCAGCATATCCTCCAACGTGCTCTGACGCAGGGCGTTGCGACCGATGATGATCGACACCACGCTGCTGGCGATCACCGTCAGCAGCATCGCGCCGATGACGATGGCAGGCAGCTTGAACGTCAGCTTCACCGCTTCTCCTTGCGCACCTCGGTGAGCAGCGTCTCGTCGTGCAGGCGACTCGAGTCGACCGACCGCTTGAGGAAGCCGTATTGGATCAGCACTTGCTGGTTCTGGTCGAGCATCGCCGGGTCGCTGCGCGCGTCCACCGGCCAGTGCGTGAGTCGGACCTTGGCTGAAACTTCCTGGCTGAGGTTAAACCGCCTGGCCAGCACCGTTCGCGCCTGCTCCGGGTGCGCCTCGATCCAGTGCACGGCTGCCAGATGAGCGCGCAGGTAGGCCTTCACGCCCTCTGGATTGCGACGCAGGAACTCGGCGCTGAAGACAATCGAGGTGTACACCGCACGCTCGAACGGCGCTCCGCCAACAATCCAGTCGAGCAACTTGCCGTCGCCGCGCAGCAGCGACTGGGTGAGGTAAGGCTCGCTCATGACGGCCGCTGCCACATTTCCGCCCGCCAGGGCAAGCCCCCGGTTGGCAAAGGGTATCGCCACCAGGGAGTAGCCGCTGACACCTTCTTGCCTGAGGCGGGCTTGCAGGGCAGCGCTCGGGATGCTGTTGTCCACATTACTGGCGATCTGCCTTGCGTCGAGGTCTCTCCAGCGCTGCACGGCATGGGCAACGAGCACGCCGGTGCCGGGGTGCTCGGCGTCGGCGATGTCGTTGGTCGCCACGGGGGCGATCTTGTCCGGCACCAGCCCCTTTTCAGCCGCGGTGAGCATCGGCATGATCGAGACTACCGGGCACAGGTCGATGGTGCCCGCCACCATCGCGTCGATCGCCCCGGCGCCTCCCGCGAGCGCCGACTCCTTGAAGCTCAGTCCGTTCTTCTTGTCGAAGCCCTGCTCCTGCATCACGTAATAGGGCAGAAAGCTCTGCAACGGGTACACCCCGATGCGCATCGTGACGGGTGGGGGAGCTGGCTTCTCGCAGCCTGTGAGCGCGACGGTCATCAGCAGCGCGACGGTGACGAATCTCCGGTTCCACATGAAAGGTTTCATGGTGTGGCTCCTTGTTCGATGTAATCGGCTCATCCGGGCCAGGATCGGAGTTCGCCCCTAGGTGTCTCCCGCTGTTGGTACGCAGAGCGCCTCGCGGTGCTGCTCGGCAATGGCTACAAAATCGTCAAAGCTGGCGAGGAAGGCGTCAGACAGGTCAGGATCGAAGTGTTTGGCGCGCCCGAGCGCGATGACGGCGCGGGCATCTGCATAGGTCATCGCGGCCTTGTAGGGTCGCACCGAGATCAGCGCGTCGAACACGTCGGCAACCGCCATCAGGCGCGCCGAAAGTGGAATGGCTTCACCTGCGAGGCCATCCGGATAACCGCTGCCGTCCCACTGTTCATGGTGCCAAAGGGCGATCTCTTTGGCCAAGGAGAGAAATGGCAGATGCGTCTTGATGTCCTGCTCGGCCTGCTCTATGGCGACGCTGCCGAGCCTGGCATGGGTCTGCATGATGGCCCATTCTTCGGGCGTGAGTTGGCCGGGCTTGAGCAGGATGTCATCGGGAATGCCGACCTTGCCGATGTCGTGCAGCGGCGCCGAGCGGCTCAATAGATCGATGTAGTGATCCGTCAAGGTGTCGCTGAATCGGGGGTGCTGCCGCAGCGCGTTGGCCAGTCGCTGCACATAGGCTTGGGTGCGCAAAATGTGATTGCCGGTTTCCGGGTCGCGTATTTCGGCCAGATGCGCCAGCGCCCGGATGCTGACCTGCTGGGTGAGATCGTTCTCGGTCATGCGCCTGGCAACCTCGGCTTCGAGCGCAGCATTCTGATTCTTCAGCCAGTGACGTGCCTGGGTGTTCTCAAGCTGGGTGCGTACCCGGGCCATCACGACCGCCGGCTTGATCGGTTTGCTGATGTAGTCAGCAGCACCCTGCGCAAGTCCACGTTCCTCGTCTTGCGCCTCGGCCATGGCCGTCACAAAAATGACGGGGATATCCATGGTGCGGGGATTCTCCCGAAGTCGCGCCAGCACCGCATAACCATCCATGCCGGGCATCATCACGTCAAGCAGGATCAAGTCCGGCTGCCTCTGTCCGCTCGCCAGGCGCAGACCCGTTTCTCCCGAGTCTGCGGCAATAACTCTGTAATGAGGTCGCAGCAAGTCGTTCAGAACAAGCAGGTTTTCCGGCGAGTCATCAAC
>CAYHDD010000487.1:0-3294 GCA_964355195.1 uncultured Rhodoferax sp.
CACCAATTACCATGGTTTACCGTACCGCATCCCACACCAGCTTGACCCCGGTGAGAATCCCACCCACCCAGTGCGCCAAAGCCCGAGCTGAAGGCGCTCTTGCTGATCCCCATCAGCAGCACCGCCGGAACAGTGACGAAGTAGAAGTAGGGGTCCGTGATGACGGGTAGCGTCATCCTCGCATCAGACCCGTTCCAGCAGCAAGGCGATGCCCTGGCCGACACCGATACACATGGTGCACAGGGCGTAGCGGCCACCGATCTGGTGCAACTGGTTGACCGCCGTGGTCACCAAACGCGCACCGGAGGCCCCTAGCGGATGCCCGAGCGCGATGGCGCCGCCCCAGCGGTTCACACGTTCATCGTCGTCCGGCAAACCGAGCAGGCGCAGTACCGCCAGGCCCTGTGCCGCAAAGGCCTCGTTGAGTTCGATGACGTCGAGCTGGTCAAGCCGCACGCCGGTCTGGGCCAACAGTTTCTGCGTCGCAGGTGCCGGGCCGATGCCCATGATGCGCGGTGCCACACCGGCCGTTGCCATGCCAACCACGCGGGCCCTGGGTGTCAGCCCGTTCTTCGCAGCAGTCGCTTCATCGGCCAGCAGTACAGCACAGGCGCCATCGTTGACGCCGCTGGCGTTACCGGCCGTCACCGTGCCGTCCGCGCGCACGATGGGTTTGAGTTTGGCAAGGGCCTCCAGGCTGGTGGCCCGCGGGTGCTCGTCTTGATCAACGATGACCGGCTCACCCTTCTTTTGCGCCAGACTGACCGGCGTGATCTCGCGTGCCAGATGGCCGGCCTGCTGTGCCGCCACCGCCTTGAACTGGCTGGCCAGCGCCAAGCGGTCTTGCGCGGCACGCTCGATGCCGTATTCGGTAGCAACGTTTTCGGCCGTCTCCGGCATGGCGTCGACGCCGTATCTTTCCTTCATCAGCTTGTTGACGAAGCGCCAGCCGATGGTGGTGTCGTAGACCGCGTTGCTGCGGCTGAAGGCGCTTTCCATCTTGGGCATGACGAAAGGCGCCCGGCTCATGCTTTCCACGCCACCGGCAATCATCAGCGAGGCCTCGCCGCTCTTGATGGCACGCGCTGCCGTACCGACAGCGTCGAGCCCGGAACCGCACAGGCGGTTGAGTGTGGCGCCCGGCACTTCCAGCGGCAAGCCGGCCAGCAGCGAGGCCATGTGAGCCACATTGCGGTTGTCCTCACCGGCCTGATTGGCGCAGCCAAAGATCACATCGGTGACGGCCTGCCAGTCAACGTTGGGGTTGCGCGCGATCAGGGCACGGATCGGCAAAGCCGCCAGGTCGTCGGTGCGTACACCGCTCAGTGCACCGCCATAGCGGCCGAAGGGGGTACGGATGGCGTCGCAGACAAAGGCGTGGTACATGGCATCTTCCTCAACAATGGAGGTCTCAGTTTAATTGATGCGTGAAGCATTTCACGGTGTAGCAGCGCGCGACAATAGGCGCACTATGTTTGCACCTTCCCAAGCCGACGTTCGCGGCTATTTTTGCGCGGTCTATGCCAAGTCCAGATCGCATCAAGCACTGGAACCGCTGGAAACCATCGCGAGCCTTTGGATCGACGAGCACCCTGAATACCACGCCGATCTGGCCGACCTGGCCCAGGCGCTGGCCAGCATGCAAAAGGTCGAGGACGGCAAGACCAACCCGTTCTTGCACCTGTCGATGCACTTGTCCATCAGTGAGCAGTGCAGCATCGACCAGCCACGCGGCATCCGGCAAGCGGTGGAATTGCTGACGCACCGGCGCGATTCGCTGCACTTGGCGCACCACGAGGCGATGGAGTGCCTGGGTCAGATGTTGTGGGAGAGCCAGCGTGCCGGGCGTCCACCCGATGGCCTGAGCTACACCGCCTGCGTGCAGCGCCGCGCAACGCAGGATTGACGAGGCGTCAGCCGCTCAACGAAAGCGGTTGGACTCGACCGTCTTCAGTTCCCCGGGGAGGCTGGCAATGTAATTGGCCAGTTCCCTCATCTCGGCGTTCGAAAATTGCTTGGCGACACCGCCCATGATCGGGTTGCCACGACCCCAGGTCGAATTGCCCTGTGTCTTGTAGGACTTCAATGCCACAAAAAGATAGTCAGCGTGCTGGCCCGCAATCTTGGGGTAGCTCGGGTCAATCGGTTTGCTGAAGTTCTCGCCATGGCAAGAATTGCAAGCGCCTTTCTTGACCAGTTCAAGAGCCTTGGCGGTGCCAGCCGGTGCACCACCCTGGGCCGGCGCAAGGTCTGCCTTGCCAAGCGCTTCGTAATAGGCCGCCACGTCGGCAACGTCCTGGTCGCTCAGGCCCACGGCGATACCGGCCATGGTGGGATGCTTGCGATCCCCCTTTTTGTAAGCCGTGAGTGCCGACGCAATGTACTTGGCGCCCTGCCCGGAGATCTTGGGCACCTTGTATATCTCGGGAAAACTGGACTGATAGCCGCTGATGCCATGACAACCAGCACACAGCGCGATCTTCCTCTCACCCGTTTTGGCATCCCCCTTCAGGTCCTGGGCGTTGGCCGACAAAGCCGAAGCGCAAGCAAGGACAAACATCGAAACAGACAGTCGTATATTGTTCATTTGGGAGGACAACCAGGCGCGTTCGGGGTTAATTGAGATGGCGGATTATATCGATCACCCGAGCGAGCGAGCGAGCGCATTTACCCGCACAAAGACCATGGTTTTTGCCCCGCCAGACACAGGGTCGGCGGTTCACGCTCTCTGCCAAAGCGCAGCAAAAAAACCATCGGTCTGATGACGGTGCGGCCACAGACGCAGGTAGCGTTGAGCGTTCTCACCGCCACTGCACAGGGTGTCCGCGCCCTGCACCTTCAACTCGGACAGGACGCTCGCCGCATCGAGCACCGTGAAAGCCGGGTTAGCGTCGGTGAAGGCCTGAGCCACGGCTTCGTTTTCCTGACACAGCAGGCTGCAGGTTGCGTAGACCAGACGGCCACCCGGCTTGAGCAAGCGGGCAGCACTTTGCAGAATGGCCAGTTGGGTCTGTGCCAACTGTGCCAGTTGCGCCGGATCCTGGCGCCATTTGAGGTCGGGGTTGCGCCGCAGCGTGCCGAGCCCGGAACAGGGCGCGTCCACCAGCACGCGGTCAATTTTTCCGGCCAGGCGCTTGACGCGTTCATCGCGCTCATGCGCAATTGCGGCCGGGTGCACGTTGGACAGTCCGCTGCGCGCCAGGCGCGGTTTCAGGGCATCGAGCCGGTGCGCCGAGGTGTCAAAGGCGTAAAGGCGCCCGGTGTTGCGCATGGCCGCGCCTATGGCCAGCGTCT
>CAYHDD010000488.1:0-3287 GCA_964355195.1 uncultured Rhodoferax sp.
CATTCTCAAGCCGCTGGATGGCATGGGCGGCATGGGCATCTTCCGTGTCAAAGAAGATGGTTTGAATTTGGGTGGCATCATAGAAACACTCAACAAGGACGGTGCGCAAACCGTCATGGTGCAGAAGTTCTTGCCGGCCATTTCCGAGGGCGACAAACGGGTGCTGGTGATCGGCGGCAAGCCGGTACCCTACAGCCTGGCGCGTATTCCTCAAGGAGGCGAAGTGCGCGGCAACTTGGCGGTGGGTGGCAAGGGCCTTGCGCAGCCGCTGAGCGAGCGTGATCGGTTCATTGCCGAATCACTTGGTCCAGTGCTGAGTGCGCGCGGCTTGTTGCTCGTCGGACCGGATGTGATTGGCGAAAGTCTGACCGAAATCAACGTTACCAGTCCTACTTGCTTTCAGGAAATTTTCAATCAAACCGGTTTCGATGTTTCTGCCATGTTCGTCGATGCGCTGGAGCAAGCGGTCAGCAAGTGACCTCGCTCACGCCGCGCCTGCGGTAACTGCACGGCGCGACGGCGCCGTCGACAAACACCTGCAACTCACCGGGCAACATGGCAATCCAGTGTTCGTTGGTGGTGAGTGGTTCCGTGACCACGATGGCCAAACGGTCGTCGGGGCCGTTCAGATCGGCCAGGTCGACGCTCAGGTCCTCGTCCTTCAGATGCACCTGTGTGAACGGGTGCTGGCGCAGCACATAGTGCAGTTGCGTGCTGGCATGCGCCCACAGAGCCTGGCCGTTGCTGAGCAGGAAATTGAAGGTGCCGCGCTTGGCTATTTGCGGCACCAGTTCGGCCAGCGTGCAGGTCAGCTCGGACACGCTCGGCACGCCGGCATGGGATTTGGCGAGTTCCTGCAGCAACCAGCAAAAGGCCTGTTCGCTGTCGGTGTTGCCGACCGGTCTGAAACTGCCATGCAAGGCAGGCTTGTAGTTCTTCAGATCACCGTTGTGGGCAAATACCCAATAGCGTCCCCACAACTCGCGTACAAAAGGGTGGCAGTTTTCCAGTGAAATGGCGCCTACCGTCGCCTTGCGCACATGCGCCACGACGTTGTGGCTCTTGATCGGGTAGGTGCGCAGCATGCCGGCAATCGGCGAACTTGATGCCCCCAACTTGTCGACGAAATGGCGAACCCCCTTGCCGGGCTGATTGGGGGTAGCCTCGTCGCCTTCAAAAAAGGCGATGCCCCAGCCATCGGCGTGATGATCGGTGCAGCCTCCACGCTGCGAAAAACCGGTGAAACTCAGCGTCAAACTGGCTGGCAGCCTACTGTTCATTCCAAGTAATTGGCACATGGGATGCGATTATCGCGCTTGACGTCACCTCGCAAAATGTTGACCATCGCAGTTGCCTCGAAATGGAGATTCTGTGCATACCAATTTCAATTCGAATGAACACGTCGGTCTGGGAACCAGAAGCAACAAGATTGTGTCGGCGTCGGAGGCGGTTCGCTTGATCCATGACGGCGATACCGTTGCCACGGGCGGCTTTGTCGGCATCGGTTTCGCCGAAGGCATTGCCGTCGCACTGGAGGCGCACTTCTTGTCGAGCCAAGCCGAAACCGGTGTCGGCACCCCCGGTCAATTGACGTTGGTCTATGCCGCTGGGCAGGGCGACGGCAAGGCCCGGGGTCTGAACCATTTCGGCCACGCCGGTATGGTCAAGCGCGTCATCGGGGGCCACTGGGGATTGGTGCCGGCACTACAGAAGCTGGCGGTTGAAAACCAGATCGAAGCCTATAACTTGCCGCAAGGTGTGATCTCGCATCTGTTTCGTGACATTGCGGCTGGCAAGCCCGGCACTCTGACCCACGTCGGTATCGATACCTTTGTTGACCCCCGTTTTGGCGGTGGCAAGATCAATTCCAGAACCCGCGAGGAACTGGTCCGTTTGATGGAAATCGACGGGCGCGAATATCTCCTTTACATGGCTTTCCCAATCTCAGTCGGCATCATTCGGGCGACCACCGCTGATCCGGATGGCAATCTCAGCATGGAGCGCGAGGCATTGACGCTCGAAGCGCTGGCGATTGCGATGGCGGCACGCAACTCGGGCGGAATCGTGATTGCCCAGGTTGAGCGCATAGCGGCCCGTGGCAGCCTCAATCCGAGGCAGGTCAGGGTGCCGGGTGTGCTGGTGGATGCTGTGGTTGTGGCGACTGATCCGGCACACCACATGCAGACCTTTTCGGAGCAGTACAACCCCGCCTATTCAGGCGAAATTCGCGTGCCGGTCGAAACACTGACGACCATGCCCTTGAATGAGCGAAAGGTGATCGCGCGTCGAGCGGCGATGGAACTTGGCGCCGACAGTGTGGTAAATCTTGGAATCGGCATGCCCGAGGGCGTGGCCGGCGTCGTGACCGAGGAAAAGCTGATCGACTTGTTGACACTCACGGCCGAGCCTGGCGTGGTGGGTGGCATTCCGGCCAGTGGCATGAGTTTTGGCGCGGCGGTGAATACGCAGGCGGTGCTCGATCAGCCCAGTCAGTTTGACTTCTATGACGGCGGAGGGCTTGATATCGCGGTGCTGGGGCTCGCGCAGGCTGACGTGCACGGCAATCTGAATGTCAGCAAGTTTGGAGATCGGCTGGCCGGGGCGGGTGGCTTCATCAACATCAGTCAAAACGCCAAGATGCTGGTGTTTGTGGGTACCTTCACCGCCGATGACCTGGATGTTCGGGTCGAATCGGGACGTCTGCGCGTCGTCCGTGAAGGCCGGACGCGCAAATTTGTCAACGCCGTGGAACACCGCACCTTCAGCGGTCGCGAGGCCGTTCGCCGCCGTCAGCGCGTCTTGTACGTCACCGAGCGCTGCGTTTTCAGCTTGCGTACCGACGTGCTTGACGGTGCTTTGGAACTAATCGAAATTGCGCCCGGAATTGACCTTCAGCGCGATGTGCTGGCGCAGATGGATTTTCAACCCAGCATCAGCCCAGAGCTCAAATTGATGGATGGTGCTCTATTTTTCGATCAGCCAATGGGGTTGCGTGAACGTTTGCTGGCGACTCCGCTGGCGCAGCGTTTTGAACTGGACCGCGAGCGTCGCTTGCTGTTTATCAATTGTGAAGGACTGGCCATCGACACCTTGACTGACATTGTTGAGGTGGAGCGGATGCTGGAAGAACTCCTGGCGCCGGTAGTGGCGAGTTCGGAACAAAAGGTCGCCGTCATTGTGAACTACGACAGCTTCACCATTCTGCCCACTTTGGTTGATGCCTATTCGGCCATGGTCCGACGCCTCACAGCACGCTATTACAGTCGCGTGACGCGCTACGGTTCGGG
>CAYHDD010000489.1:0-3282 GCA_964355195.1 uncultured Rhodoferax sp.
TTGGAGCGGGGTCGGTACCGGCGATGGAGAGGGTCCCCGGCACGGTTGGGAAGCCGGGCACGGAAATCGGAACCCTGGTGGGGTCATAGGGGTCATAGACGAAGGGCAGTGGGGCTGTGCCGACCTCGACGAACCAGTTGCCGGCCAGGCGAGCCGCCACGTCGTAGTCGATGCGCCCATCCTTCTCGGTGCCGAGCCGTTGCACCAGGCCGTAGAGCTGGGCTCGTAGGGGCTCTTCGTAGTACTTCAGCGGCGCATCCGCATGCAGCGAGTCACCGTTGACGTAGCGCGAGGGGTTGAGGAAGGCCAGCGTCAGGCTGCTGTTGACCACGCCCAGATCCACGGCGAAGACCGAGCCCGTGGTGCCCAGCCGCTGTCCGGCCGTGAGTTTGGTGCCGACCGTGATGGGGGCATCGGGAATGAGGTGATCGATGTAGTAGGTCACGGTGTCCGTGGCGCGAATGAAGAGCTTCACGTCAGGGCTGGCCAGGTCGTTGTGGAAGATATCCGTGACGGTGCCGTCGGCTGGCGCCATGAAGGCCGTGCGCCGCAACACGGGGGATTCGCCCGCGTTGGGATTGGCGAAGTAGAAGTAGATGTGGTCCGTGGGCAGGGGGTGGGAAGGCGGATTCAGGTTGCCCAGGGGCGTGATCCAGCGGATGGAGGCAGGATCAATGGGCGAAGCCTTGAACACCAGGGGGCCGGGGTTTGGGGACGGTCCCGAGGGCGTGGATGACGTGGATGACGTGGTACCGCCCGAACCGCCCCCTCCGCAGGCGGCCAAGGCCAGCGCCAGGATGAACGCGGCTCCAAAAAATCGGGTGCCCCGGTGTGTCTCTTGCATGATGGCCTCTCGTGTCACTGCATCTTGGGTGATCAGGATCCTATCGACGCGCAAGCCCGGCAGGATGAAGAGCAGTATCACACCTTTGATCGCCATCGGGTAGCTGGCTGACTTGGGGTTTTGCCAAAACCCTCAATTTGCCCACGGCAATCCCCTGACTGATGCGAAACTGCACAAGGCGTTTCCAGACTGCACTGTGGCGCTGTTGGTTGCCTGACCACAAGCCCGTGCCCGGCCAAGCCTCGGCGCCAGATATGATTCACGACCCGTCGCCGTCAGACGCCGTCCCGTCCCTGGAGAAGCCGCTTTGAATTTGAATTTTGGCCTGCAATTTGCGCAACTTTATCAACGCGATGGCCTGCTGGCGCTTGACGCCCTGTTTCTGCAAGAACTCTTGGCCAACGCACCGGCGCTGGCCGAACAACTCATTGCCGCCCGCCTCGACCCCGATGCACTCCCGCCCAAGGCCGAATCCGCGCTGCTGATCGAAGTCGGCCCCCATCTTGAAGACTTCATCGCCAGGCTGTTCAAGATCGAAGCGGCGGTGGGCAAGCTGGCGCAGAGCCACTACGACCTGGCGCCGCTGTACGTCGTCAAACGCAAGTTCGTGCAACGCGTTGCGGCCAAGAACATCCGTCCAGACGAGGCGGCGGACTTCGATGGTCCGGCGCTGCGCACCCAGCTTGAGGCCTTGATGAGTTCAAGGTTTGAAGAACTGCGCTTTGCGCTTCTGGTGCAAACGTGGCTGCAAGACGAAGCAAACCACACCGACGCCCTGGAGCTGGCCAAACGCTATGCCGCCTGGGCCTACCACACCGAGGCCGGCCAGGCGACGCATCGCGGTGACGTGCTGTTTCGCGGGGCCCAGGACGTGCAGCCCGAGAACCTGGTGCGAACGGCGCACAGGCAGCAGCAGGACGGCTACGCGACTTTCACCATCGAGCCCGAGCACATTCGAAGGCGCAAGGGCTTTGCCCTGACGGACGAAGGCACCGATCTGCGCGGCGCCCTCGAACAGGCCGACTACTGCATCCTGTGCCACAAACAAGGCAAGGACTCCTGCTCAACCGGTTTGAAGGAAAAGCAGCCCAGGGACAGCGCGCCGCTGACGGGCAAGGCGGTGTACAAGAAGTCGCCTTTTGGTGTGTTGCAGGCCGGCTGCCCCCTGAGCGAGAAAATCTCCGAATTCCACAGCCTGAAGGGCAGCGGCCACGCGGTGGCGGCGCTGGCGATGATCGTGGTGGACAACCCGATGGTCGCCGCCACCGGGCATCGCATCTGCAACGACTGCATGAAGTCGTGCATCTACCAAAGACAGGAGCCGGTGAATATCCCGCAGGTCGAGACGCGCACGGTGAAAGACGTGCTGGCCCTGCCCTATGGTTTTGAGATTTACGCACTGCTGACGCGATGGAACCCGCTCCATCTGCGCCGCCCCTATCCGCGCCCGCGCAGCGGCTATCGCGTGCTGATCACCGGTCTCGGCCCGGCCGGCTACACCCTCGCGCACCACCTGATGAACGACGGCCATCTGGTCGTCGGCATCGACGGCCTGAAGATCGAACCGCTGGCGCCGACGCTGTGCGGCGTGCGCAGTGACGGCAGCCGCAGCGCGTTTGATCCGGTACAGGATATCGCGACCATCACCGAGCCGCTGGACGACCGCATGCTGGCCGGCTTTGGTGGGGTGGCCGAATACGGCATCACGGTGCGTTGGGACAAGAACTTTTTGAAGGTGATCCGCCTGCTGCTGGAACGACGTGCGGAGTTCACCATGTTCGGCGGCGTGCGCTTTGGCAGTACCTTGGGCGTGGACGATGCCCTGAGGCTCGGCTTTGACCACATTGCTCTGGCCTGCGGTGCCGGGCGACCGACGGTGCTCGACATTCCAAATGGTCTGGCGCGCGGCGTGCGCACTGCGTCCGACTTTCTGATGGCGCTGCAACTCACTGGCGCTGCCAAAGACAACTCGCTGGCCAACATGCAGTTGCGCCTGCCGGTGGTGGTGATCGGCGGTGGTCTGACCGGCATCGACACCGCCACCGAATCGCTGGCCTATTACCCGATCCAGGTCGAAAAGTTCCTGCATCGTTATGAACTGCTGTGCGCCGAGCACGGCGCGGCGCAGGTGTGCGCCAACTGGAGCACCGACGAGGCGCAGCTCGCGACCGAGTTCATTCAGCACGCCCAGGCCATCCGCGCCGAGCGTACCCGTGCTGCGGCCGCAGGGGACGCCGCAAAAGTGCTGGAATTGCTGCAATCCTGGGGCGGCGTCACGCTGGCTTACCGCAAACGCCTGATCGACAGCCCGGCCTACACGCTCAACCACGAAGAGGTGGAAAAGGCGCTTGAAGAAGGCATCGTTTACGCCGAGTGTCTGAGCCCGGTCGCGATCGACGTTGACGCCACGGGTGCCGCTGCTGCCATGCGCCTGATGA
>CAYHDD010000490.1:0-3270 GCA_964355195.1 uncultured Rhodoferax sp.
GCCTGTAGCAGCACGCGGTCAAGCGAACTGTCGAGTCCGATGACTTGTAGCTCTTCGGTTCCCGGGTAGGCTTGCTGGACGATTGCGCGCCCCAGAGCCAGACGGATCAGGGACGTCAGCTCGGTCGTATCGCTAACCGTGGGTGCATGTTCTGCCAGCACGTCCAGAATGGTGCGCATGTCCCGGATCGGGACCTCTTCATCAAGCAGATTTTGCAGTACCTTTTGTAAGGTTGTGAGTGACATTGTCTTGGGCACCAGATCTTGGACCAGCGTCGGCGATTCCTTGCCAATGCGGTCGAGCAGTTGCTGCACTTCCTGACGTCCCAACAGCTCTGCGGCATGCGCGTGAATGAGGTGATTCAGGTGTGTTGCCACCACGGTGCTGGCGTCGACTACGGTGTAGCCGTAGACCTGCGCCTGTTCCCGAAAACCGCTGTCAATCCAGATCGCCGGCAGGCCAAATGCCGGGTCCTTGGTGGGCGTGCCTGGCAAGCTTGCACTCACCTGGCCGGGATTGATCGCCATCCATTGGCCGGGCGACGCCTCTCCATGTCCAACCTCAACGCCCTTGAGCTTGATCACATAGGCATTGGGCTTGATTTCGAGGTTGTCGCGAATGTGAACCACCGGCACCAGAAAGCCGATGTCTTGTGCAAACTTCTTGCGTATGCTCTTGATTCGGCCCAGCAGTTCACCGTTTTGCGCCCGGTCTACCAATGAGATCAACCGATAGCCCACCTCAAGCCCGAGTTGATCGACCAGTGCGACATCGTCCCAGCTCGCCTCCAGCCTCTCGGTCGTTTCCGGTCCCCCCTGCGGTGGTGCTTCACTGACCACACTGGTGCTGCTGGTGACGCCCTTGGCAACGCGCCGCCCAAGCCAGATCAAGCCGCCGGCAATGATCAGGAACGCCATGTTCGGCATGCCTGGAATCAAGCCCATCAGACCGATAACGCCGGCGGTCAGAAACAAGACCTGCGGATTGGCAAACAATTGACCGGTGAGCTGCCCACCGACATCCTCGTCGGTCGCGACGCGTGACACGATCACGCCGGCGGCCGTTGAAATCACCAGCGCCGGGATTTGCGCGACCAGACCATCACCGATGGCAAGTAGAGTGTAGGTGGTGGCGGCGGCGGACAAGTCCAGGCCGTGCTGCGCGACACCGACGATCAGGCCGCCTATGACGTTGATCACCATGATCAGCAGACCAGCCACCGCATCGCCGCGGACAAATTTGCTGGCGCCGTCCATTGAGCCGTAGAAGGCCGCCTCTTGCGCTACTTCAGCGCGGCGTTTGCGCGCCAGGTCTTCACCGATCAGGCCCGCATTGAGGTCCGCGTCGATCGCCATTTGTTTGCCCGGCATGGCGTCGAGGGTGAAACGAGCCCCGACTTCGGCAATACGACCCGCGCCCTTGGTAATGACCATGAAATTGATCACTACCAGGATGATGAAAACCATGACGCCTACGGCAAAGTTGCCACCGACCAGAAAATGTCCGAAAGCCTCGATCACTTTGCCAGCAGCATCGGGGCCGGTATGTCCTTCCAACAGGACAACACGGCTGGAAGCGACATTGAGTGACAAACGCAGCAGCGTTGTGAACAGCAGCACCGCAGGGAAGGCCGCGAAGTCAAGCGCTTTCATGGTGTACATGGCAACCAGCAGAACCATGATGGACAGTGCAATGTTGAATGTAAACAAGAGATCAAGCAAGAACGGCGGCAACGGCAACACCATCATGCTGAGAATCAGGATAACCAAAATCGGGCCGATCAGCCCTTTCTTGTTGCTGCCGGTCATCATCGTCCCGAGCATGCGAAGCGACGAGTTCAGCACTGTCATGCGACTTGTCCCAATGGGTCGAGTGCCGCCGGTACTGGCAAGTTGGTCGGCGTACGCGGCAAGATGTCACCTTCGCGGCTCAGGCGATGCAACTGATAGGCCCATGCCAGAACCTCGGCCACTGCCGAATACAACTCCGCCGGGATCTCCTGACCCAGTTGGGTGTGCCGGTACAGTGCTCGGGTAAGCGGCGGCGCTTCGAGTACCGGTATCTTGTGCTCCTCGGCCAAGGCACGGATACGCAAGGCCACAAGGTCGGCTCCTTTGGCCACCACGCGGGGAGCGCGCATTTCCTTGTCGCGGTACTTGAGGGCAACGGCAAAATGCGTCGGGTTGGTAACAATGATGTCTGCCTTCGGTACTTCGGCCATCATCCTGCGCTTCGCCATCTGTTGCTGCTGTCGTCGAATCTGCGCCTTTATTTGTGGATCGCCGTCGTTTTCCTTCTGCTCCTGTCGCAAGTCCTCGCGTGACATGCGAAGTTTGTGAGCATGGCTCCAGAGTTGGTAGGGCACATCGAGCGCCACCACCAACAGCAGCGAGCCGACGATCAAGGCACAGGCTTTGGCGACCAACCCCAAGGTGTGGGGCAGCGCAGCGCTGATCGGCTCGCTCATCAGCCCCATGATGGTGCTTATGTTGCCGGATATGACCCACCAGGCAACGCCACCAACCAGCAGCGACTTGACAATGGTCTTGACCAACTCGGCCAGGGTTTCCGTTGAAAACATACGCCCAATGCCGGCAACCGGGTTCAGCTTCGAAAAATTGGGGGCCAGCGATTTGGCTGACAGCAACCAGCCGCCGAGCGCCATTGGCGCCAGCAGCGCAGCGACCAGCATCATGACCAGCAAGGGCATCAGCGCCTGCAAGGCGTGAACGACTGCGGTTTCGACATGCACCATCATGTGCGTCGTGTCAAATGCAGCCGCGCGCTCGAACTGCAGGCCGTCGCGCATGGCACTGCCAAAATGCCCACTAATCATTCCCCCCATGGCCCACAGACCTCCGAGCGCCGTGACCAACATGACAAAAGTAACCAACTCTCGGGACCGGGCGACCTGACCCTCGGCGCGCGCCTTCTCCAGACGTTCGGGTGACGCAGGTTCTGTCTTTTCGAGATCGCTTTCTTCCGCCATCAATGCTCCGTAGGCGCAAAGCGCCCCATCCGAAATATTATTGAGGCATAGGGGACAAAGCGATCAGCCAAACAAAGCGGGGTTAGGCCAGTTCATCAGGCAATCAGCGGTTGATGGACATCTGATTCCAATTCCAAATCATCCCTGTCGTTGTTGTCTCGCCTTGCGTTGCCGGAGCACTTCCTACAGTTCTACACCGTGACACGAGTGATTTGGAAATGCAATGGCATTCGTGTATTAGTGGGCGACAGATCTGGTGCCCAACCGGTGTTCAGGTTCGA
>CAYHDD010000491.1:0-3263 GCA_964355195.1 uncultured Rhodoferax sp.
AGGCCCGTGATCGCCTGCAACGATCTCTGCCACACGCCCGCCACGGACGATGAAGGTCGTCGGCCCCTGCTTGCAATGATGCCGCTCACCGTCGAACCAGTGGTCCACGATCACGGCGAATTCGCTGATCGGCTTCACTTTCAGGCCTTGTAGAACTTGCGCACCGCGCGCAGCGCATTGCTGCCGGTCTGCTCCAGAAAGTTTCGGTAAGTCCTCAGCACGTGGTGCTCTTCGGGCAAGGGCGCGTAGCCGCGCCAGGGTGTGCCCAGCACATAGTCAAAACCGCGCGGCACGGCCAGCGTCAGGAAGGCGCTTTCCAGGCAATGCTTGAGGTCAGAGCCATCTGCTGCCCTGGGCGGCAACTGCTGGCCGATGTTGGACAAGCCGCCCATCATGTGCACGCCCTTGAGTTCGGAGTCGGCGCCGATCGCCTGTATGGCGTCCAGTGTGCCGCGATTCAGGCCGACCGTGTCGGCGATGATGGCGGAAATCGACATATCGATGAAGATGTGGTCCAGCGGCATACCGTAGTCGTTCTTCAGGCGCAACGCGGCGCGCCGCGCCGTGCCGTAGATTTGATGGGCCGTCTTGTTGCTCTTGGCGACACCGTCCGCGACGCGCTCGGATGCCATCAGAATCACCTTGAACTGGAAGCGCCCGTACAACTCCATCAAGTCCCACCGGTGCCCGTTGATAGAGTTAACGATCGGCAACTTGCCGTCCGCACGCTCCATGCTGTAGCTCGACAGACAGAGCTCCTGCACCTTTTTGCTGGGAAAGTCGAACGACAACGGTGTGCTCGCCACCTCCTGGATGGAGCGGATTACCCGACCCATGAACTCCGGGTCAGTCAAGGCGCGCGCACCGATGTTGACGTTCTGATACGCAGCGCCAGCTTCGGCCTGCTTGAGCGCCAGCGCTTGAATACCGGGCAGGTCTTCATTGTCAAACAGCGCCTTGACGCTTCTGAAGCCGGGGTTGATGCGTTCGCCGATGATCTGGATGGCAAAACCTTGGGTTGAGTTCACACGCTACTCCTGAGGGTGCTGGACGGGAATCCGATGTGGTGCAAAAAGACTTTCTGAAATTCACTGCGCGTTGACAGTTCAAGGTAGTTGCAGCTCGCCGCAATTTCCCCCGCGCTGACGCGAGCCGTAACGCTGGCGAGCATCTGGCTCACTCCCAAACCGGCCGCGTTGCCGACCTGCTCGAAGCGCCCCAACGGCAGGTCGGGGAACAAGCCGATGTCGACGCCGCTACCGATGTCAATGTAGGCGCCAAAGGCGCCAGCGATGATCACGCGCTCAAGCGACTGCTCCTGCAAACCCTGCTCAAGCAGCAGCAAGTCGACGCAGGTGCGGATCGCCGCCTTGGCCAGTTGCACAGCGCGCACATCGTTCTGGGTGACATGCACACCGGGCGCCAGTTGCGCTGCCCGCTTGCCCTCGATCTCCACCACATCCGGATGCCCGGCGAGTAGTCGGCCGCCAGCATTGATCATGTGCGCACGACGCAAGGCCGACAGGGCGTCGAGCACCCCGGAGCCGCACAGGCCCACAGGCCTCGTGTCGCCGATGGTACGCACAGCGATGCGTCCGTTCTCCATTGCGACGCGCTCGATTGCGCCGGCGGCGGCGCGCATGCCACAGGAGATGTGGCCGCCTTCCAGCGCCGGTCCCGAGGGACAGGAGGCGCAGAAGATGCGGCCATCGTGAATCAGGGAAATCTCGGTGTTGGTGCCAATGTCCATGACCAGGCTGGTGTTCAAACCCTGCCAGCGCTGCTGCGTCGCCAAAAGCGCTGCGACATGATCGCCGCCGATGAAGCCGCCCACACCAGAGCCCACATGCACCCAGGCGCCGGGACAAAAATCCAGGCCGACATCGCGCGCCTTCAGGTCCATCGCTGGGCGCACCGCCGCCACGAAAGGTGCGCGGCCCAACTGCCGCACCGCCAGCCCCAGCAGCACGTGTTGCATGGCGGTGTTGCCGCAGATCACCGCGTCCACGATAAGTTCTGGTGTCAGTCCTACGGCCCGGCACAGATCGTGCGCCAGACCATTGAGCGCTGCCACCACGGCATCGCGCAACTCTTGCGCCTGCGCCGCCCCCTGCATGGCGTAGTTGATGCGGCTGATGAGATCCGCCCCCCAGGCCGTCTGCGGGTTCTCTATGCCCAGGCTGGCCAGGCGCTGGCCAGTGTCCAAATCAATCAGAAAACCTGCAATATTGGTTGTACCCAGATCCACTGCCAGCCCGAGGGTGCGACTTTCCGCTGGCGCAAAGCCGATCAGCTCGTTGCCGTGCCGGTAGGCCCGAAGCGACCAGTCGTCGGCGCGCAAGAGGGATGAAAGTCGCTGCGCCGCGCTCAGATCGAGCGTGACGACTCCCAGCCCCAGGGCGCGCGCCACCCGCACGTCGTCACTGACCGGGTCTGCCAGGGTGGCGCATGGCAGTCGCAGGTCGTACGCGACAACAGCCGGATCCAGCGGCAATGACTCGCCCGGGCCTGCGGTATCGACGTCTGCGCGCACGATGAGCGCCAGCGAGCGCGGCGCGACCATGACCGTGCAGTCGCTGCGAACCTCGAGCTGGCAGGCGCGTTGCCACTTCTTCTGCCCCGGTTTTGCTGCCTCCCCCAGGCGCACGTCGGCGTCTGCGTCGGCGTCAGGCAGTTCCGGAGCGAGCCCGCGCAACCGCTCGACCTCGCCTTCGACTATTTGCACGACGCAGGTGCCACAACTGCCACGCCCGCCGCAGGCGCCGACAATGCGCAAGCCGTTGCGGCGGGCACTCTGAAAAATAGTCTCCTGCGCGCGCACCAAAACATCGCGATCGAGTTCGGGAAAGCGTAGCCGGTGCG
Source organism: uncultured Rhodoferax sp. (assembly GCA_964355195.1). Classification (GTDB taxonomy): domain Bacteria; phylum Pseudomonadota; class Gammaproteobacteria; order Burkholderiales; family Burkholderiaceae_C; genus Rhodoferax. The sequence continues at coordinate 2,863 of CAYHDD010000491.1, forward strand.
TGGTCGGAGCCGGTGCTGTCGGGCCGGGTTTGGACATGGTTTTCACAGCACCTCGGAAGCAGCCGTGCGCGCCACCAATTTGCATCCGGCGCGAGATGGGCAATGGTCGCAGCGTGACCAGCTGGCGGCTGGCAGATCAATGCCAACACCCATCACGATCGACATGGATTTGAGCGGCAACAGCGTGCGTGTGCCACGCAGGATGACGTCGATGGCGTCAGCCTGCGCGAGGCGCAGCACGGCGGCGTGCGCATCCAGAGCGAGTCCGGGATCTCCGGGGCGCAGTTCTCCGCACATGGAGAGCTTCCTGCGTCTGACATCGGCCAACACGCGGTCCTGCACCCGGCGCGACACCGCAAACAGCATCTCATTGCCCAGGGCGTCCAGCGCCAGTGCCAGCG
>CAYHDD010000492.1:0-3256 GCA_964355195.1 uncultured Rhodoferax sp.
CTACAGCACTGCCTGCGGCTCACCGCCTAGACACGAATGATTTGGAAATGGAATTACACCGCAACGGACTTCGCCCGCCCACAAAAAATCGCCGTCCCAACCCGCACCAGGGTGCTGCCGCAGTGGACGGCGGCTTCCAGATCGGCGCTCATGCCCATCGACAGGGTGTCGAGCGGCAGACCGGCTGCCTTGAGGCTTTCATAAACCGCGCGGACGCGGGCAAACACGGCGCAGGCGCTGGTGAAATCAATGGCTGGTTCGGGCAGGCTCATGACGCCGCGCAGACGCAGCTTGGGCAGGGCGGCGACCTGCTGCGCCAGCGCCAGCGCCTCTTGCGGCGCCACGCCCGACTTGCTCACGCCACCATCGACATTGACCTGAATGCAAACCTGCAAAGGCGCCATTTGGGCTGGGCGCTGCTCGCTCAGGCGCTGCGCAATCTTCAGGCGGTCGATCGTGTGCACCCAATCAAAGTGCTCGGCCACCAGCCTGGTCTTGTTGCTCTGGATCGGTCCGATGCAGTGCCACTGCAGTTTCAGGTGGTGCAGAGCGTCCATCTTTTGCACCGCTTCCTGAATGTAGTTTTCGCCAAACGCGGTCTGACCGTTGGCAGCAGCGCACGCCACATCCTGGCTGCTGAATGTCTTGGAAACAGCAAGAACGCTGACCTCGCCGGACTGTCGGCCGGCAGCCCGACAAGCGGCGGCCACGCGCTCGCGAACGGTTTGCAGATTTTTCTCAATCATGGTCATAATTGATGCAAGGGTAACAAAGAGCAAAGGAACCTCGTGGACATCACTCAACTGCTGGCCTTTAGCGTCAAGAACAAGGCCTCCGATTTGCATCTGTCGGCCGGCCTGCCGCCGATGATTCGCGTGCATGGTGACGTGCGGCGCATCAACGTCGAAGCGCTGGACCACAAGCAGGTGCACGCCATGGTGTACGACATCATGAACGATACCCAGCGCAAGCACTATGAAGAGTTTCTGGAGATCGACTTTTCATTTGAGATCGAGGGGCTGGCGCGCTTTCGCGTCAACGCCTATAACCAGCAGCGCGGCGCTGGCGCCGTATTTCGGACCATTCCCAGCAAGATCCTGACGCTCGAACAGCTCAACTGCCCCAAGATTTTTGCTGATCTGGCACTCAAGCCGCGTGGCATGGTGCTCGTAACCGGACCCACCGGTTCGGGAAAATCCACCACGCTGGCGGCGATGGTCAACTACCTCAACGAGACCGAATTCGGCCACATCCTGACGGTCGAAGACCCTATCGAGTTTGTTCATGAATCCAAGAAGTGCCTGATCAACCAGCGTGAAGTCGGGCCGCACACGCTGAGCTTCGCGGCAGCGCTGCGCTCGGCACTGCGGGAAGACCCCGACGCCATCCTGGTGGGCGAAATGCGCGATCTCGAAACCATCCGTCTGGCCATGACGGCGGCCGAGACCGGTCACCTGGTGTTTGGCACGCTGCACACATCGAGCGCGGCCAAAACCATTGACCGGATCATCGACGTGTTTCCGGCTGAAGAAAAGGAAATGGTGCGTGCCATGCTGTCCGAGTCGCTGCAAGCGGTGATTTCGCAGACGCTGTGCAAGACCAAGGACGGTCAGGGCCGGGTGGCGGCACACGAGATCATGCTCGGCACCGGTGCCATCCGCAACCTGATCCGCGAAGCCAAGGTGGCGCAGATGTATTCCAGCATCCAGACCGGTAACAGCGTCGGAATGCAGACCTTGGATCAGAATCTGACCGACCTGGTCAGGCGCAACATCATCAGCCCGGCTGAGGCGCGCACCAAGGCCAAGATACCGGAAAACTTCCCGGGCTGAACTCGCAACAACTCGGGCGAGCATCATGCACGAAATCATGGGTCTTATGCGGCAAAGCGTCGCACCAGAACCGGACCAAGAACCCCTGGATTCCCAGTTGCTCAACACCAACTGCGCGGGAGTCGCTGAGCCCGGCCAGTGGGCGCCATGGGAGACGCGTGCCGTGGAAGTGGGTGCCACACCCATGGACAGCGCGCGCGGCACGCAATTGTTGCAGGCACTTTGGGTCAAGGAAAGACACATGCGCCACCTCGAAGCAGATGCCGTGGCACGCATGGAGCCCTTTCTCAACTATGCAAGAGTCCCGGCCGAGCGCGATTTGATTCGCCAGCAAGAGCGTGGTGACTTCATGCTGGTGTTGCTGACCGGCAGCATTGCTGTGGACCGCCTGCAACCCTGGGGCGAGCGACTGCGGCTGACCGAGGCCGTGCCGGGGGAAATTCTGGGTGAAATGTCACTGCTGGACGAAGGCGTCAGGTTTTCCGCCTGCACGACGCTGTGTGAGTGTGAAATCGCTACCCTGAACTCCAGCGCTCTGGACAAAATGCTGCACGCCGATCCGGCGCTGACCGCCAGTTTTGTTACTCTGCTGGCCCGTAAACTGTCGCATAGGCTGCGGGCTGTCAGCGCCCGCATCAGCGATCAAAAAAAATAGCCCCTCGGAGCACACCATTCATGGAACGCGATCAAGCCACCAAATTCGTCACCGATCTGCTCAAGCTGATGGTGAGTCGCAATGGCAGCGATTTGTTTGTCACTGCCGACTTCCCGCCCGCCATGAAAGTGGACGGCAAGGTGACCAAGGTCTCACCGCAGCCACTCAGTGCGGCGCACACCATGGCGCTGGCACGCTCGATCATGAACGACAAGCAGGTGGCCGAATTCGAGCGCACCAAAGAGTGCAACTTTGCGATTGCACCACCCGGCATTGGCCGCTTTCGCGCCAGCGCCTTCATCCAGCAGGGCAAGGTTGGCATGGTGCTGCGCGTCATTCCGATGACCATACCCACCATCGACGGCCTGAACGTACCCCAAATACTCAAGGAGATTTCCAGCACCAAACGCGGCCTGTGCATTCTGGTCGGTGCCACCGGTTCAGGCAAATCAACTACGCTGGCGGCCATGGTCGACTGGCGCAATGAAAATTCCTACGGACATATCATTACGATTGAGGACCCCATTGAGTTTGTGCACCCGCACAAGAATTGCGTCGTGACACAGCGCGAGGTCGGCATTGACACCGACAGCTGGGGTGCCGCCCTGAAGAACACCTTGCGCCAGGCACCTGACGTCATCCTGATGGGCGAAATCCGGGACCGCGAAACCATGGAGCACGCGGTCGCCTTTGCAGAAACCGGTCACTTCTGCCTGGCCACCCTGCATGCCAACAACGCCAATCAGGCGCTGGACCGCATCATCAACTT
>CAYHDD010000493.1:0-3232 GCA_964355195.1 uncultured Rhodoferax sp.
TCACGCGCGCTTACGCCACGGGTGGCCAGAAGTCGGTACATGAGCTGTACCTGAGTAAGCGTCCGTCGAGTACCGTTATTGCCCCAGCCTGAAGGGGTGTGCAAGATCGGGTGAGTTGCACTCCATTGGTGGTGTGCACTCAGCCCGGTTAAGTGGACACCATGCAAGAGTCGAATTCATCCCCCGTCATCGCCACTAAGCGCCGTCACAGCGCCGCCTTCAAACGCAAGATTCTGGAACTGATTGAGCAACCCGGAGCATCCGTGTCCGGTGTGGCGCTGGAGCACGGCATCAACGCCAATCTGGTGTTCAAGTGGAGGCGTGCCAAGCTCGCCCGCAAGCCTCCTGCAGGGCCTGCCCGACAAACGGTGCTCCTGCCGGTAACCGTTGATCCTCAAGAATCGTATCTACCGGTCGCGCCTGGCAGTCGCCCTGCGGTGGTCAAGGAGGGCGTCATCGAGATCCATCTTGCTGGTGCCCGCCTGGTGCTGCGTGGCAGCGTTGATCCGGCCAATTTGCGCAGTGTCGTGCTGGCACTTCGGGAAACAGCATGATTGGATTGCCGTCGGGCACCCGGATATGGCTTGCCGCCGGACTGACCGACATGCGCCGCGGATTTGATGGCTTGGCCGCGCTTGCACAAAGTGCGCTGGAGCAGGATCCGTTTAGTGGTCATGTCTTCGTGTTTCGAGGCAGGCGCGGCGACATCATCAAGTTGTTGTGGTGGGACGGACAGGGCTTGTGCCTGTTTGCCAAACGACTGGAGAGGGGTCGTTTTATCTGGCCACAGGCGCTGAGCGGATCAGTGGTTCTGTCGCCCGCGCAACTGTCGATGTTGCTCGAAGGAATTGACTGGAGAATGCCGGTTCGCACAACGCAACCCACACGTGCGCAATAGTCAATTTACTCTGCAGCAAATGGTAATTCGGTTGACAGTGAAAGCCCTCTGTTTCATTGGTAAATTGACTGGCAAACTAACGCCCCATGAGCTCCGAATCGCTGCTACAAACCATAGAGACCTTGACAGAAGATGTCACGCAACGCGATGTCATGATCAAGGCTCTGCGCCTGACCATCGAGAAGCTCAAGATCGAGCTCACGCATCTGAGGCGCATGCGCTACGGCCGCTCCAGCGAGAAGATGGATGCGGCCCAAGCCCAACTGGAATTGCTGAGCGCGGCACTCGCGCCACTGGTGCCGGTCAATGCAGTAGTGGACGACACAACGGGCGCAGCAGACAGCAATGTTGCTGACTTGGAGAGCGAGCGCAAGAAACGCAGCAAGAAATCTCCACAGTCAGCGCAAACCGGATTGCCTGAGCACCTTCCCCGCGAAGACGTGGTTCACAGCGCCTGCGCCGCCGATTGCAAATGCGGTGCATGCGGCACCGGTCTGCAGCAAATTGGGCAGGACGTCTCTGAAGTGCTGGACTACGAGCCCGGCAGTTTCAAGGTCATCCGCCACATCCGTCCGAAATTTGCCTGCACCCAATGCCACACGGTCAGCCAGGCGCCGGCGCCGAGTCGGCCGATTAACCGTTGCATGGCCGGCGCAGGCTTGCTGGCCCAGGTACTGGTGAGCAAATACTGCGATCACCTGCCTTTGTATCGACAAACTCAGATTTACGCCCGTGCCGGCATTGACATCGAGCGATCCACCCAGTGCGACTGGGTGGCGGGTTGCGCGAGCTTGCTTGAGCCACTGGTGCACAGCCTGCAAAAGTATGTCCTGAGCGCATACAAGATCCACACTGACGACACGCCGGTACCGGTATTGAGTCCTGGGCGAGGCAAGACCAAAACTGCACGACTATGGGTATATGCCAGGGATGACCGAACGTGGGCAGATCCCTCGCCACCGGCGGTTTGGTACCAATATTCCGAGAACCGCAAGGGTGAGAATCCAAGACGTCATTTGAGCGGCTTTGCGGGGGTATTACAGGCGGATGCCTATGCTGGTTATGACCGAATCTTTGCGGACGGTCGAATCATCGAGGCTGCATGCTGGGCGCATTGCCGGCGAAAGTTCTACGAAGTCCATGAACGCCAGGACCACACGCTCGGTACGCTGGCCCACCAGGCGTTGCAGCGCATTGGCAAGCTCTACGCCCTCGAGCAGGAGGTCCGAGGCAAACCCGCTGATCAACGCCACGGTTACCGCCAGACGCATGCCAGACCACTCCTGCTGCAATTGCACAGCTGGCTCAAGGAGAGCTTGTCGCAGCTCTCGGCCAAGTCGCCCATGGCGATGGCCATTGGCTACGCGCTGAGCAATTGGCGCGCCCTGAATGTTTACGTTGACGATGGCCGCATTGAGATTGACAACAACACGGCTGAGCGTGCCCTGCGTGGGGTGGTTCTGGGGCGCAAAAACTTCTTGCACTTCGGCGCCGACAGCGGTGGCGTCCGTGCGGCGGTCATCTACAGTCTGATCGGAACCTGCAAACTCAACGGCGTTGATCCCTATGCCTACCTGCGCCATGTGCTGGGTCGCATCGCAGACCATCCCATAAACCGGGTTGCAGAGTTGTTGCCATGGGCGGTTGCGGACCGACTCAATGCTGCCAGTCAGAACTTGCGCCTGGCGGCCTGAGGAGTTACACCTTTGGCAAAATGGTGTCCATGAACGACACCAAGCTGATTGAGGCACTGTCAACCGCTAGCAGCCTCGAACTCTTCGAGCTCAGCCGCATCATTGACCGGTTGTTGGCTGATCCCCGGCGCATCGTTGCCATACGCAACAAGCTCAACTTGGGAAAGTCCGTGCAGTTCATGGATTGGCGCACCGGTCAGATGCGCTCTGGCAAGGTGGTCGCCATCAAAGACTCGCAGGTAACCGTGAACGAGGAAGCCAGCAGATTGCAGTGGAAGCTGTCGTATGCGGCCATCGATCCGGGCGAGAACAACGAGCCGGTCGAAAGTTCAGCGCCTGTCAACGATCAGCCAGTGCCCAAGAAGCTGGGTCCCGACGACTTCCGCCGCGGTGACAAGGTCTCATTTACGGACAAGTATTTGCAGCCACAAATCGGCACGATTACGCGCATCAATCAGAGAACAGCTTCTGTCGAATGCGATGGTGGCTCTGGCTGGCGTGTACCGTTCGCAATGTTGAGCCACGTGATGGATATCTGACGTCAAGGCGCGATCAAGTCAAGAACGGTACTGGGCGGACGCTTACCTGTGAAAGATTTCCCGTTCGTTTTATGTCAATTCAGACTTGGCCTGTTTAGCTA
>CAYHDD010000494.1:0-3223 GCA_964355195.1 uncultured Rhodoferax sp.
CAAAGTCGGTCGCTGCGTTGTAGGGCATCTTGCTATAGAGCCAGGGGTTGACGGCGTGCGTGGCGGTGGCGGCGATGCCAATCGTCAATCCGTCTGGGGTCGCTTTGGCGACCACATCGGCGCCTATGTTGCCACCCGCACCAGCCCGGTTTTCAATAATCACAGGCCCCAGGCTGTCTTTCACCCGTTCGGCCAGCGCGCGGGCCGTCACGTCGAGCGGACCACCAGCTGCGTAGGGCACGATGAGCCGGATAGGCTTGTTCTGAGCTTGCGCCAAGGGCGCGCTGACCAGGCCAAGCAAGGCCAGTGCGGTGAGGATTAGAGTCTTGAATGGCATGAGGTCTACTTTCGAAAGATGGTTAGTGCCAGCGCCGCAGGCCAGCCCGGTCGCTGGCTTATTGACGTACGCCGTGATGGTGGTCAAACGGTTGCTGCCGCGCGCGCCCTGTCGGCTTCAGAGGTGAAGGCGTCGGCATAAAACTCGTCGCTCGGCAGGCCTGCTTTCACAAAGTCGGCGCGCGCGCTGTCGACCATGATCGGCACGCCGCAGGCGTAGACCTGATGTTTCGACAGATCGGGCAGGTCCTCCAGGACCGCCAGGTGGACAAAGCCGGTGCGCCCACGCCACTGGTCTTCAGGCAGGGCGTCCGAGATGACTGGAACGTAGCGAAGCTGTGGCATTTCCAGCAGCTTGGCCTTGACCCACGCGTCGAGGTAGAGGTCGCTCGGGCGACGCCCGCCCCAGTACAGCGTCATCGCTCGTGTGACGTTCTTGAATTGCATGTGCTCCAGCATGGCCTTGACGGGCGCAAAGCCGGTGCCGGAGGCGAGCAGCACGATCGGTTTGCTGCTCTCCTCGCGCAAATAGAAACTGCCGTAGGGCCCTTCGAAGCGCAGGATGTCCTTTTCCTTCAGGGCGCTAAAGACGTGGTCAGTGAACTGACCGCCTGGCATGTGGCGGACATGGAGTTCCAGGCCGTTGTCTGGCGTCAGCAGGTGCGGCGCGTTGGCCATGGAGTAGCTGCGCCGCACGCCGTCTTGCAGGAGAAACTCGACGTATTGGCCCGCGTTGTAGTTGAATACTTCGTTGGCTGGCAATTGCAATTTGAGCTGCACCACATCGTCCGATTTACGCTCCATTGCACTGACGCGGGTCGGCATCTTCTTGATCGGCCAGGCGCCGGCCGGGGTCGCCTGGCGTGACTCCAGCACCAGGTCGCTTTGCGCCGTGGCGCAGCAACTGAGCACATAACCGGCGGCCTCTTCTTCGTCGCTCAAGGCCTTGCTCTGGTGGGCCCGGTGCACCACGCTGCCGGACAGCTTCTTGCACTTGCACGAGCCGCAAGCCCCGTCCTTGCAGCCGTAGGGCATGCCGACACCCTGGCGTATGGCGGCCTCCAGGAGGGTTTCAGCCCCGTTCGCCGTGAAGGAAAGATCACTGGGTTTGACCTTGATCTGAAAATCGTGTTGTGGTGCTGCGCCGCTGGTCATCTTTTCGGTATCCTTGCTAGCTTTGAAATCTGAAACATCTCGACAGGCCCGATTTTGCCTTCAAACCACATCAAGAATCCGATTTTGTACGCCGCCCGCCCTGGCGCCTTGCCGGCCAGGTTTCGCCGACTTCGGATATTGCTGGTGGGTTGTGGCGACATCGGGCTTCGAGTCGCGCGCGCCCTGCCCGCAGGCGTGCGTCTGCTAGCCCTGAGTTCCAGCGCGGAAAACAGGCCAAAGCTGCGCGCGCAAGGCATCACCGTCGTGGCGGGTGACCTGGACGATCCGGCCTCGCTTCGCAGACTGGCCGGCTTGGCGCAGCGTGTTGTGCATCTGGCACCGCCACCACCGCAGGGTTGGCAAGACACGCGCACTTTGGCCTTGGTGCGTGCCCTGCGCCTGCGCAGCCTGCCCGAGGTGCTGGTCTATGGTTCCACCAGCGGCGTCTACGGTGACTGCCAGGGTGCGCTGGTGCGCGAAACACGGGCCAGCGCGCCTGGTACACCACGCGCCAGACGGCGTGTTGATGCCGAGGACACGCTGCGCTACCTGGGCCGTGCGACGTCAGTGCGCACCAACATTTTGCGTATTCCGGGCATCTACGCGGCCGACCGCGAGGGCGGTACGCCGCGCGAGCGTTTGCTCAAGCGCACACCGGTGTTGCAGGCCAGCGACGACGTCTACACCAACCACATTCATGCCGACGACCTCGCGCGCGCCTGCATTGCCACCCTCTGGCGCGGCAAGCCGCAACGCGTCTACAACGTGAGCGACGACAGCGCTCTGAAGATGGGCGACTATTTTGATCTGGCAGCTGACCTCTACGGTCTGGCGCGTCCGCCGCGGGTGGCCCGCCACACCGCGCAAGACGAGTTACCGTTGCTGCTGCTCAGTTTCATGGGCGAGTCGCGCCGCCTGGACAACAGCCGACTCAAGGGCGAGTTGCACTTGAGGCTGCGTTATGCAAGCGCCGAAGCCGGTTTGAGGGCCGAGGCCGCGGACGCATAATGGCTGCAAGCACCGCACAGTCCAGGTCGACACCAAGATTTTTTTATAGGAAATCATCATGACCCATAGCGCCAAGTACGTGTATTCGTTTGAAGAGGGAGACGGCAAGAACAAGTTGCTTCTCGGTGGCAAAGGGGCCAATCTGTGTGAAATGACGCAGATCGGCTTGAACGTGCCGCCCGGCTTCACCATTACCACCGACGCCTGCAACGCCTATCTGGAGCGCAATGAGCTGCCGGCCGGTTTGATGGACGAGATCAAGGTCTACATGAACGCGCTTGAGCAGAAGACTGGCAAGGGTTTTGGCGACAGCGCCAACCCGCTGCTGATCTCGGTGCGATCGGGCTCCGCGATGTCGATGCCCGGCATGATGGACACCGTACTCAATCTCGGCCTCAACGAAAAAACCCTCGCCGGGCTGGCGGCGGCAACCGGCAACGCGCGCTTCGCCTACGACGCGTGGCGCCGTTTCATCCAGCTGTTCGGCAAGATCGCGCTGGACGTGCCGGACGAGAAATTCGATCATGCGATGACGGATCTCAAACGCAAGGTTGGCGCGGCCGAGGACCTCGATCTTTCCGCCGATCATCTCAAAGCGCTCGCGGCCACCTTCCTCTCGATCGTGCGCGAGGCGACCGGCAGGCCGTTCCCGACCGATCCCTTCGAGCAGCTCGAAATCGCGATCGGCGCGGTGTTCCGCTCGTGGATGGGCAAGCGCGCGGTC
>CAYHDD010000495.1:0-3222 GCA_964355195.1 uncultured Rhodoferax sp.
ACCTGCTGTGTAAGCGCGTGGACATGGTACAAAACACGTTACAGCGCACGATTCTGCTTGAAAATGTCTCCACCTATGTGCGCTATCGCGCTGATGGCATGAGCGAAACGCAGTTCCTGGTGGAGCTGGCCCAGCGCACCGGATGCGGCATCCTGCTGGACGTCAACAATCTTTTCGTCAATCAATGCAATCACCAGGAGTCGGCACTCGAAGCCATCGCTTGCGTGCCGCCGCATCTTGTCGGTGAAATTCATCTGGCAGGGCATTTGGTAACGCCTGACGCGGTAGTCGACGATCACGGTGACAAGGTGGCCACCCCTGTGTGGGATTTGTACCGTGCCGCTTTGCAGCGTTTTGGCGCCGTATCGACCTTGATCGAATGGGATACGAACCTTCCGCCGCTCTCGGTATTGCTGGGCGAAGCCAGCAAGGGGCGTGCGTTGATGCAAGATGGCGCGCTTCTTCAATTGCCAACAGATCTGCCATTGATGACGCAGCATCCATTGTCAGCACCACTTTGCATTGCGGCCTTTAGCGAGCTGCAGGACAGCCCAGGCGCCACACCCGAACCGCGCAACACGGATCGCTGGCGTGACGATTTGGGCTTCATTCAATCCAACTTTTCGAAGGCACTCTTTTCCAATGGCTCGCCCGATTGCTTCAAAGGCGAAGCAGGACTAAGTCAGTCGCGCTTTGCCCGTTATCGCGGCAATCTTGCAGCGCACTGGGAGAGAACCCTGGTGGGCGCGTATCCGGTGTTGCAGCAACTGGTGGGCGAGGAATTTTTTGCAGCGCTGGCTCGCGCCTACGGACATGCCTATGCGTCCAATGATGCCGATTTGAATCAGTTCGGTGTCCGATTCCCTCATTTTTTGGCGGAATTCCAGCCTGTATCCGAGTACCCCTATTTCCCCGACATGGCCAGGCTGGAGTGGGCGTTGCATCGTGCGTACTATGCAGGTGACGGTGTTGACCTCGAACTGCAACAGTTGACGATGCTGGCCCCCGAACAACTGGATGAAGCCTGTTTCAGCTTGCAGCCAGCCTGTACCTTGTTGCACTCGCCTTGGGCCATTGTCGACATTTGGCAAGCGCACCAACCAGGTGTCGGCGGCGCTGACGTGGATGCGAGCTCGGAAATCAGTTTGCCGAATGATTTGCATCAAGCCTGCCACGCATTGGTGTGTCGGCCGGTCTGGAAACCACAAGTTTGGGCGCTGACTCCCGCCGAACATGGCCTGCTGGCGAATTTGGCCGCCGGTCAGACGTTTGGTTCGGCACTGGATTCTGCTTTGGAGCTTGATTCGGAATTCAATGTGGCTGCGCATTTGCATCAATGGCTGATGCTACGGCTCTTACAAGCGCCCGCTCCGACGCTGTAGCTCTGCCCTTCACAAAGTCAATGCTTGCACACGAATCAGCCCCGCCTGCGCAGCCGCGTCGCCGCTTCGCGCAGACTGGCGGCGGTGGTTTCCCAGCCCAGGCAAGCGTCGGTGATCGAGACGCCGTAGCGCTGCTGGCTCCGGGTGATCAAGCTTTCGCCGCGCCGGTCGGCGCATGATTTTGTCGGTAGGACCGCGGTGTACCGCCGGTCCAGGTCTTGAAAGCGCGATGAAAAACCGTGATGTTGGCGAACCCGATCGCGGCCGAGATGGTGTCCACGGTCGAGGCGAGCTCGATCAAAGCCCTGATGACCGACCTTCGGCTGGCAGACGCCACAACGCTGTACTCGGGCTTTGGTTTCGGCGACATGGCGCAGGTGGCGGTGGCCTACGCCAGCCTCGGAGTGGGTCACATCCGCAGCATCGTCCAGAACGACGCCAGTTGGTCCGTCGCCACCTTCGACGTCAACGCCTACCATCCCATCATTGGGCGCGTTATTGACGAGCGCTATCAGTTCAACGCCTCGGCTGACGGCTTGGCCCGATTCATGGCGGCCGGCAAGAAGATCATGCTCTGGCACGGCTCGGATGACACTTTGGTGTCGCACAAGGACACGATTCGCAGCTGGAACCAGGTTGCTGCGCTGGCCGGTGCGAGCGTGACGCAGTCCAACTCCCGGCTCTACATTGCCTCAGGCGTCCATCCGCAATACCCCAAGTACAAGGGAAGCGGCGATGTGAACAGCGCCGACAGCTACGCCTGCTCGGTTGGCTGACCCCAAGAAGCGCATCACTCGTCCGATGGGGGCGTGCCCACCACTTCTGTGCGCCCGTACCCCGACAGCGCGATAAAGGCCTCGTTGACGTCGATGATGGTTCCGTCGGACTGGCGTGAAAGCGCAATGGCGTAGGCGCGACTACCTACGCTGTCCAGCTTGTACTTACGCTTGACGAAGTGTAATCATTCGATTACATTGCAAGCATGACCTACGCGGTAAAACGTCTCGAAGAGTTTTCCGACTGGCTCAAGGGCTTGAAAGATGGAGTGACCCGGCTGCGCCTTATCAAACGCTTGCGTAAGGTCCAACTCGGCAACTTGGGCGATGTGGAGCCGGTTGGCGAAGGGGTTTACGAGATGCGCGAACACTTCGGTCCGGGTTGGCGCATGTACTACGTCCAAAGAGGTGGCGTGTGAATCGTGATGCTTGGCGGCGGCGACAAGTCAACCCAGCAAACTGACATCAATAGGGCAATCGAACTTGCCAAGTCTCTAGAGGATTGAACCATGAGCACGAGAATCAAAGCTTCCGAACTTCCCGAGTTCGATGCAGCCGAGTACCTGAGCAGCGAAGAAGAGGTAGCGGCCTACCTCACCGCCGTTCTTGTAGAGAATGACGCGGCACTGCTGGCGGCGGCGCTCGGCGATATTGCCCGATCGCGGGGCATGACACAGGTTGCAAAGGATTCCGGCATCACACGAGAAGCCTTGTACAAAGCGCTTCGGCCAGGCAGTGAACCGCGTTTCGATACAGTCAGCCGTGTTTGCGCAGCCCTTGGTGTGCGTCTGGTTGCGCAGCCTGCGCATGCCGCTGCTTAACTCCTTCAACTAACTTCAGTCCAAGGGCAGTCGAGTCCGAACGCTGGTGTTCAATGGCTCTGACCAGAGGCTTCGGGCTGTGGGCGGGGCGGATGTCGGGGGCGATTTCAAAAAGCGCAGCGCATGAGCCCCCGGCATTTGCTCTGCGCGCAGACCGGAGTTCGACCGCGAATGCGAGAGCGATTCACCCCCGCCTGCGCAGCCGCGTCGCCGCTTCGCGCAGACTGGCGGCGGTGGTTTCCC
>CAYHDD010000496.1:0-3216 GCA_964355195.1 uncultured Rhodoferax sp.
TGATTTTCAGACACCTGAAAACAATGTGTTCCACGCCATCAACCAGTTTCGCATTGACACGCCAGGAGGCGTGAAGCAGTTCATCACGCCGGACATTGTTTTGCTGGTCAACGGCATACCGCTGTGCGTGGTGGAATGCAAGAAAGGCTCCGAGGTCTGCGCCAACCCGATGGCCGAAGCTTTTGTGCAGTTGCAGCGCTACCTGAACAAGCGGCCCGCGACAGCGGCCGCCGGCCTCATGGAAGGCGAGCCCAGGCTGTTCCACAGCAACCTGCTGCTGGTACGCACCTGTGGTCTGGAAGCCGACTATGGCACCATCACCGCTGGCGACGAACACTTTTACGACTGGAAGACGCTCTACCCGCAAGACGACGGCGCGCTGGCCGGCATGAATGCACAGCAGCGCTTGATTGCAGGCATGTTCACCAAAGCCACCCTGCTGCAAATCCTGCGCAGCTGTGCCGTATTCAAGGACACCGAGGGCGGACCCCGCATCAAGGTGGTGTGCCGCTACCAGCAGTTTCGGGCAGCGCAACGCATCATGGAGCGGCTGCGCACGGGCAGCAGCAGTGCCGAGCGCAGCGGCGTGGTCTGGCACACGCAGGGTTCGGGCAAGTCGCTGACCATGGTTTTTCTGGCCCGCATGCTGCGCGCCAGCAGCGACCTGAACGACTACAAGATCGTGCTAGTGAATGACCGCAGTGACCTGGAAGACCAATTGGGTGAAACCGCCACGCTGATCGGCGGACGAGTCAATGTGATCGAGACGCGCAGCGCGCTGCGCCGTCAATTGGCCAGCGACAGCTCCGACATCAACATGGTGATGGTGCACAAGTTTCAGGAGCGCAAGCAAACACTGAGCAACGCGGTGGCCGAAGCGCTGGGCACCTACCTGGCCCTGCCAGCCGGCCAGACTTTTGGCGTGGTCAACGCGTCCGAGCGCATCATCCTGATGGTGGACGAAGCGCACCGCACGCAGGGTTCGGACTTGAGCGACAACCTGTTTCAAGCGTTTCCCAATGCCACACGCATTGCCTTTACCGGCACGCCGCTGATTACCGAACGCCATGGGGGGCGCAAGACGCACAGGCGCTTTGGCGAGTACATAGACACCTATCGCCTGATGGATGCGGTGAACGATGAAGTGACACTGCAAATCCTGTACGAGGGCAAGACGGCCGATACCGCGCTCAGTGAAAAAAATGCCTTTGATACCGCGTTTGAAGACCTGTTCAAGGAACGCAGTGCCGAAGACCTGCTGGCCATCAAGAAGAAGTACGGCACCACCGGTGACTTGCTGGAGGCCGAGAATCGCATCAACGCCATTGCCAGGGACTTGGTGAAGCACTATGTGGACAACATCCTGCCGAACGGCTTCAAGGCGCAAGTGGTGTGCCACTCCAAGCTGGCGTGCATTCGATACCAGAACGGCATCAAGACCGCTTTGGCAGAGCGCATCGCTGGTGAAGAGCAAGAGGCCGCGCCGGATGTTGAACTGATTGACAGGCTCAAGTTCCTGAAAACAGCGGTGGTGATCTCGTCCGATGGCACGAACGAAGCGGCCTTTGTGACGCTTGCGCGCAAGGAGGCCGCCAGGCTTCGCGCCAAAGATAACTTTTGCAAGGCGTTCAACCAGAAAGACGCGGATGCCAGCAACACGGGGATTGCATTCTTGATTGTTTGCGACATGCTGCTTACCGGTTTTGACGCGCCGATTGAGCAGGTGATGTACATCGACAAGAAGTTGCGCGAGCACACGCTGTTGCAGGCCATTGCCCGCACCAACCGGGTCAAGAAGGGCAAGAAGCGCGGCTACATCGTGGACTACATTGGTCTGGCCAATCATCTGACCGAAGCCCTGACGCTGTATGCCGCCAGCGATGAACTACAGGAGTTGCAAAGTGGTTTGCAGAACATCAGCACCGAACTGCCCGTGCTGGAGGAACGCTACCAGCGACTGCTACAGCACTTCGATGGCATGGGGGTTAAGAGAATCAAGCCCTTTGTGAATGGCGAGTTGCCCAATCTGGAAGCCGAGGCAGCAGTGGTGCACGCCGCCGTAACGGCGTTGAAGAACGAGAAGCAGCGGGCCGACTTTGATGTCTACCTGAAGAAGTTTCTAACCAGTCTGGACATTGTTTTGCCACACGTGTCGGCGCAAGCCTATCGGGTACCGGCAAGGCGCTTGGGCTACATCATGGCGGTGGCCAAGGAACGCTACAAGGACGGCAGCCTGAATCTGGGCGATGCGGGCGAAAAGGTGAAGGCGCTGATCAACGCGCACTTGATCAGCCTGGGTATCAACCCGAGAGTCGAGCCGGTGGAACTGCTGGCGCCTGACTTCATGGACAAGCTGAGTGTCCATGCCGGCCAGAACCTGGAGGCCAAAGCCAGCGAGATGGAACACGCCATCCGCAAGCACTGCACAGTGCATCACGATGAAGACCCGGCGTTCTTCAAGAGCCTGTCGGCCAAAGTCGATGCACTGATTGAACAACACCATAACCAGTGGGAGCTGTTGGCTGAGAAGTTGGCGGAGCTGCGCTCGGAGGCGGTCGCCGGGCGCAAGCACGGCTCAGACGGCATGGGTCGCGAAGCCAGCACGTTTTACGAGCATATCGCGCAAGTTGGGTTTGCCGCAGGCAGGGTGACAGAACTTGATAAGCCGGCATTCAAATTACTGATGGAAAAACTCGTGGGGCTGCTGGCCGAGACCATCGGCAGCTTGGACTTCTGGAGCAACGCCGACAAGCAAAAGCGCCTGCGCGGTGCCATCAAAACCGAGATTGCCAAGGTCGGCATTGAAGAGCTGAAAACCAAGCGCGAGCGCGTTGCGGTCGAAGTAATGAAGCTGGCCAAGAACCGCCACGACGAGCTGATCCGCAGTCACCAGGGTAAGGGGGCGTAAATGCAATTGCGCCAGGTTCAAGACATTGCGTACCAACTACTGCCGGGCACGGTGCGGCAAACCACTGACATCGTGATCGAGCGCGACGGTGTGGTGAGTGTGCGAGCGCCCTTGCGCATGAGCCCGGAGCAGGTGGACGAAACCGTCTTTTCCAGGCGCATGTGGATCTACCGCAACCTGGCACAGTGGCGAGACCTGAATGCAACCCGCGTGGTACGCGAATGGGTCAATGGTGAATCGTTCCTGTACCTGGGCAGCAGTTATCGACTGTCACTTGTCAACGAGCAGGATGAACCGCTCAAGCTCAA
>CAYHDD010000497.1:0-3206 GCA_964355195.1 uncultured Rhodoferax sp.
GGTTCTCCCCCGAGCGGTGCACTTTCTCGATGTAGTTCTTCTGCTTCTTGTCCAGATTGGTTTGCAACGCCAAGTGGCTCATGCCGATGATCGCGTTCATCGGCGTCCTGATCTCGTGACTCATGTTGGCCAAAAAGTCGCTCTTGGCCTTCGTCGCTTCTTCCGCAGCTTCCTTCGCCGCGCGGACGGCGTCTTCGGCTGCCTTGCGTTCGGAAATGTCTTCGAACATCCAGACTGCCGCCCGCGCATGGCCCGAGAGTTGTACACCTTGCCCCGAGAGCATGGCAAAGAACGGGGTACCGTCTTTCCTGACAAATTGCCACTCCAGATGCACGTCTTTCCCCGCAGCAAGTTGCGGGCCCACGATGGCACCAAGACGACGAAAGTCTTCTTCAGAGGAGTAAATGCTCTGCGAAGCTTGCCCGACCAACTGATCCACCGTCGTGCCGAAATATTCGGCCACACGCTTGTTGGCGCGCAGCATGATCCCGTCTGCGGTGTAGATGATGCCGTGCGGAGCGTCCCGAAAAATCTTCTCCTGTTCTTGCAGCAGACGTTCGATTTCACCACGCTGTTGCTCAAGCGTGGCAGCCTGTTCCTGGGTGGCATTCAGCAAACGTTGTGTGCTTTCATTGCGCGCCAGTATTTCCATCGACATGGCGATCATCGGCAACAATCGATCAAGCAGGGGTTGTTGCTCGTCGCCAAAAGGCTTGAGGCAGGCCAGCTCGATCACACCCAGCAACTGATCGGTATTGAGGATTGGAATCAGCGCAAGGGTCTTGGGTGTCGTTGTTCCGAGCGCAGTTTGGACGCGAAGGTAATCGGGCGGCGGCGCATGAACCAACAGAACGCGTTTTTCCAGCGCACACTGCCCGACCAGCCCAGCACCGAATTCAATCTGTTCGTCTGCTTGGACGGCGCCAGTTCGGGCATAGCCCGCACACAGCGTCAGCCGCCGCGACAGGTTGTCAGCCCGATACAGGCTGGCCTGGCCGAGTTCGAACAGTGGTGCAGCGTTGGTAAAAAATATCTGCGCCAGATGAGCATAGCTGTCAACAGCTTGCAGCCGAAGCAGAATCTCCGCAACTTGAACGTTCAGTTGATCGCGGCGCGCAGCCAGTTCCGCCAGTTCGCCGCTGTGTAACTCGGCCGCCTTGCGCTCCGCAATTTCCCGCTGGAGCCGTCGATTCCAAAAAACGAACGTACCCATCAGACCGAGCACAGCGGCACACAGCGGCAAAATCCATAGCAACCACTTCTTGATGTCTAGGCTGCTCGCTGCATGGGAGGAATCGAACAGTTGGTATTCCATCAACGAGACACCGTACTGCTTGCTCCAGGAAAGGTCTAGCTCTGAGCCCACGCGGGCGCTGTTAGTGAAGAACTGCTCCAAACGGGGTCTCAGACCTTCCGACTTTGGATGAATGCCCCACGCCACACTGACCGGCGTATCCACCGGAAACTGAATATCCAGGTTGGCCAGATCACGGCGAACCCACTGGAAGGCGGCCTCGGAACCAATCACCGTGAAGTCTGCCGTCTTGTTGGCCACCGCCGCGATAGCGTCGGCTGTGGGCATATAACGCAACACCACCGGACTGCTACCAAAGCTCTTTCGGTTTTGCTCCTTCAACCAGGAGTCATAGGCAGTTTCTTTTTGCACAGCAGCTGTGCGCCCCCTCAGGTCATCCACACTGCGCAGTGCCTTCTGATCCCGGTGCGTCACCACAACCTTTCGTGTCGTGTAATAGGGCACCAGGTCCATCTTGGAGCTTCGCCAATCCAGCACATGCAGATCGTTCGGAAACACGTCGCAGCTACCGTTGGCGAGCAGGTTGGCGACATACGAAGCCTCCTTGACCACCTTGCCTTGGTCGTCTTGGAACTGCAGGTCCCACTCTTTCAGCGCGATCACCTCGGCCTTCAAATTGAGGGCCCTGGCCAACGCTTCACCGTTGGCCTGGTAGAACGGCGCACTGGAACCGGCAACACATAAGCGCAAACTGCCCGATTGTTCAATCTGTGCCAGGGTACGTGCGGATGCCGGCGCCAGACCCAACGCGCAACCGATCAAGGAAATCAGAGCCCAGTGCCATGTCCAACAGCTGGCGCGATGAAGCACGTCTTTCAGGTGGATCTTCATGGTCATGCCCGGCTCACCTTGGCAAGTTGTTCCAAGGCAGCATCAAAGTCAAAATCTGCCACCGCCAATGCGACATTTTTCAATATCAGCGCCAGCGGCGTGCCCTGGGTCAGCTCAAGCAACTCGTCCAGGGCGTCGGCCGCGTTACTGTCACTGTCTTGGAGCAGCGTCGTCAGATCCGCCAAGGCTTGTCCCACGCGCGCCTGATCAGACGCCGTTGGCGCGCTGGGTTGCTCACTGGCATCGCCCACCCCCTGCGTCGCGGCACCTACCGCCTGCAAGCCTTCAATCACGGGTCGGAGTTCGTTCAGCGTCGTCGCCAGCAAGCTGTCAATCTGCCCAGGCGTGGCGTCCACCAGATAGGCATGCTCCAGCTCCGCCGCTGCCGCCTGCACGCCCTTGGCGCCAATGTTGCCCGCCGTGCCCTTCAAGGTGTGCGCCGCTCGCGCCGCAGCCGTCGGGTCGGCATCCACTCGGGCCGCCGCCAACAGCCTGGCAAAGTCGCCCTGGCTGTCACGGAACTTAATCAGCAAGCGCGTGTAGAGCTTCTCGTTGTCCATGGTGGTGGCCATGCCGGCCTTGACATCGATGCCGGGCAAGGTTGGCAGGCCTTGGACCGGGGACGCCAACTTGGCTGCGCTGGCAGGCGCTGTGACTGTGGCATCGGTGCCAGCGGAACTCTTGGGCTTGATCCACTTGGCAATCGTCGCAAACATCTCGCCTACGTTGAGCGGCTTGGCAATGTGATCCCACATACCGGCTTCGATGACTTTTTCTTTGTCCCCGGCCATGGCGTTGGCGGTCATGGCCACAATCGGCAGGTCTTTGAATTGTGGGTTTTTACGGATTTCCCGGGTTGCCGTGTAGCCGTCCATCACCGGCATCTGGCAGTCCATCAACACACCATCGAAGTTCAGGTCGTTTGTCAGGATGTCTACGGCCTCCTTGCCGTGGTTGGCCAGCACCACTTCGATACCGGCGTTGGCCAGCAACTCCATGGCCAGTTCCTGGTTCATGTCGTTGTCTTCGACCAGCAGGACTTTGGCTCCAGCGAGTTGGG
>CAYHDD010000498.1:0-3202 GCA_964355195.1 uncultured Rhodoferax sp.
CAGCACAGCAATGAGCTGACACTGGAGGTTCAGGACAATGGCAGTGGCTTTGATCCGGAAACAGTGACCAAGGGCAGCTCGCTCGGCTTGCTGGGTATGCGCGAGCGTGCGCTTACCCTGGGCGGTTGGGTCGAAATTGCCAGTAAGCCGGGCCAGGGTACGGTGATTGTTGTGGTGATCCCGCTTGACCCGGGTGGTGCAAAGGACACCGCATGATCAGGGTCCTGATTGCCGATGACCATGTCATTGTGCGCAGCGGTCTGAAGCAGCTCTTCGCACTGACGTCCGACATTCAAGTGGCGGGTGAAGCCGGGAGTGGCGCCGAAGTACTACAGGGCCTGCGCCAGGGGCCGATTGACCTGCTCTTGCTGGACCTGACCATGCCCGGCATCAGCGGCGCGGATTTGATTGCGCGAGTCAAGGCGCACCACAGCGATCTGCCGATCCTGGTCTTGACCATGCACAACGAGCCGCAGGTGGCGGCGCGCATGCTCAAAGCCGGGGCCGGTGGCTACATCACCAAAGACTGCGAGCCCGAGATTTTGCTGGCGGCGGTACGCAAGGTGGCCGCGCATGGGCACTACATGGATCCTGGCGTCGCCGAAAGAATGGTGTTTGATGCCGCATCCACTAGCGCGCGCCCGCCGCACACGCTGCTGTCGGAGCGCGAGCTGCAAGTGCTTCGCCTGCTGATCACCGGCCTGGGCGTCAATGACATTGCCACCCAACTCGCCATTAGCGGCAAAACCGTCAGCACCCACAAGGCGCGGCTGCTGGAGAAGTTGAATCTGTCAAATATGGCCGAGTTGATGCGCTACGCCATGCACAACGGCCTGCTCGACTGAAGCGCACTTTGTAGGGCGTACCCTAGTCTTTGTCGGCCTGCACCGACAACAAAATCAGCCGCGCCTGATGGCGCCGGCGTATCAGGGCGGGCAACATCAGCCCATGACTACCCATTTGCTGATCGTTGAGGACTCAGACCTGATTCGCGCCAGACTACTGGTGCTGCTGGGCAGCGTGGATGGCATTAGCAGCATTGTTGCTGTGGCCACGCGTCGCGCAGCTTTGGACAGCGCTCGGCGTGATCCCCCGACTTTGGTGATCCTCGATCTGAACTTGCCCGATGGCCAGGGCATGGAGATCGTTCAACAGCTCAAGCAGCTCTCGCCCACCGTGCGGATTGCCATACTGACCGTCCACGCCTACCAAACCGTCCGCCGGCTATGTCTGTCGCAGGGTGCGGACTGGTTCTTTGACAAAGTCAGCCAGGCCGATCTTTTGCTGGACGTGGTCCGGCAACAGGTCGCGCTGAATCAAATGATCGACTCAAACCAAGCCACTGCCCATGCATAACCCGTCAGCAACATCCGCCAGACCGGCACAGGGTGCCGATAGCACAGCCATCGACGTGGCGACCTCCAGCCTGCACAGGTTCCTGGCGTTCAAGCTCGATAAAGAGGTGTTCGCTATCGACATCCTTCATATCAAGGAAATCATCGAATACGGCCAGGTCACCACGCTGCCGATGCTGCCGGACTTCATCCGGGGCGTGATCAACCTGCGCGGGGCCGTAGTGCCGGTCGTGGACCTGGCCGGCCGCTTCGGTGACACCGCCACCGAGATCACGCGCAAGTCCTGCATCATCATCATTGAAAGCCCGGCCCAGGCGCTGATTCAGGTGATCGGCCTGCTGGTGGACGCGGTCACCGAGGTACTGGAGATCAGCGCCAGCGCAATCGAGCCAGCGCCCAGCTTCGGTACCGGGGCCCACAACCATTTCATCACCGGCATGGGCAAGGTAGATGGCCGCTTCGTGATGCTGCTCAACGTCAACAAGGTGCTGTCCGGCAAAGAGATGGTCCTGATCGGCGAGAACGGCGCCAGCACAAGCAAACAAGCCGCAATTCAGACCTTGTCAACCGACAGCAGCAGCCCAACCCAACCAGCAAAAGGAGATTGAAATGAACTGGCTAGATAGATTCAGCTTACGCAACCGTATCCTGCTCAGCACCTTGGTGCCGCTGCTGCTGTTCGGGGCGATCGGCTTTTATGCCTACCAGAGGTCAGCCTGGAACTCGGCCATCGAGGCCGAAACGCACGCTGCCCGCAACCTGATCATGATGGCCGAGTCCACCCGTCAGGGGATGGAAAAGAAATGGGACATGGGCATCTTCTCCACCACCAAGATGCGTGCCGAAGCTGCTGCCGGAGCCAGCCGGGAAGTCTTGCTGGCCAGCGTGCCGGTTGTTAGCGCCTGGGAAGCTGCCAAGGCCAAGGCCAAAGAAGGCGGTTTCGAGTTCCGCACGCCGCGCCAGAATGCGCGCAATCCGGCCAACACGCCCGACAGCATCGAAACGGCGGCGCTGGAGTATTTTGCGGCCAACCCGAAAGCTACCGACCACTACGAGCTCGACACCACCAGTAACAGCATTCGCTATTTTCGCCCGGTGCGGCTCTCCAGTATCTGCATGAATTGTCATGGCAACCCCACCAATTCGCAGGCACTTTGGGGCCGTGCGGACGGCAAGGACATCCTCGGCTACGCGATGGACGGCAAACAGGTCGGCGACTTGCATGGCAGTTTCGAGATCATCCGCCCGCTGGCGGAGGCCAAGGTGAAGATCGACCACGAGTTGTTCATGGCCGGCTTGTTGCTGCTGGGCCTGATCCTGGCCATTGGCGCCGTCATCTGGTGGGTGGCCAACCGGATCAGCGCTCAACTGGGGGCCGAACCGCAAGTGCTGGCCGATGTCGCCAAACACCTCGCTGAGGGGAATCTGTCGGTGACACTGGAGCAACGCGCCGGCGACGAGCACAGCGTGCTGGCTGCCATGCGCCAGATGGTGACCAAGCTGACGGGCATCATCGGCGATGTGCGAAGTGGGTCGGACAGTCTTTCCTCCGCTTCGGAACAGATCTCGGCGACCGCGCAGAGCCTCTCGCAAGCGGCCTCTGAACAGGCGGCGAGTGTCGAGCAGACCTCCGCTTCGATGGAGCAGATGAGTTCCACCATCGCTCAGAACACCGAGAACGCCAAGGTCACCGACGGTATGGCCAGCAAGTCTTCGCAAGAGGCCGTGGAAGGTGGCGAAGCGGTCAAGCAGACGGTGCTGGCCATGAAGAGCATCGCCGGCAAGATCGGCATCATCGATGACATTGCCTACCAGACCAATCTGCTGGCGCTGTACGCGGCCATCGG
>CAYHDD010000499.1:0-3194 GCA_964355195.1 uncultured Rhodoferax sp.
GCTTTCCCGGTCGCTTTCTGGATTGGAACGACAAGTTCCGGGACGCGCTGCGAGGCTACTGGCTGCGCAGTGGCGTCGACCGTGGTGAAATGGCGCGCCGACTGACGGCGTCGAGCGACTTGTTCCAGCATGACCAGCGACGACCAAGTGCATCGGTGAACTTCCTGAGCGTGCACGACGGCCTGACGCTGACCGATGTGGTGAGTTACAGCCGCAAGCACAACCTGGCCAACGGCGAAGACAACCGGGATGGTCGCGACTCGGAGTTGTGTGCCAATTTTGGCGTCGAAGGCGCGACCGACGATGCGCACATCCTGCGCCTTCGGGGGCGCCTGCGGCGCGCCATGATGGCCTCGCTGCTGCTGGCGCAAGGCACGCCGATGTTGTGTGCCGGTGACGAAATCGGAAACACTCAGCAGGGCAACAACAATGCCTATTGCCAGGACAACCCGGTGGGCTGGCTGGATTGGTCCAAGCCGGACCTCGATTTCAAGGACTTTGTTGCACGGCTGTTGGTTTTGCGGCGCCGCGAGCCCTGTCTGGGCACTGATGAGTGGTCGCCCGCACCGCCCAGCCAAGGCGGCGCCGTGCAGCGCCATTGGCGCCTGCCCAACGCAGGGGAGTTGGACACGGCGGACTGGCATGACCCGAGCCAGGGTGCCCTGGCCTGCGAGCTGCGTGGCGGTGTCGACGTTTCGACGCCGACGCCCGGGCACCGCCTGCTGCTGATCTTCAACCCACAAGCAGATGCGGTCTTGTTTGCCCTCGACGGCGCAGCATGGGAACTGGTGGTCGACAGCAGCGGCGAGCTGCCCGATTCGCAGGCACTAAAGAATTCGGTCCTGGCTCCGGCCCACGCCGTGCTGGTCTTGCGTGGCCCCCTTGTTGACCCACTTATCAGGAATCCGTCATGATCGATCTTCAACAACGCAGCGCCGGGGTCTTGCTGCACATCACGTCCCTACCCGGTCCACACGGGGTGGGTGATTTTGGACCGGACGCCTTTCGTTTCGTCGATTGGCTGGTGTCGGCTGGCCAGCGAGTCTGGCAACTGTTGCCGACCTCACCCATCGGACCGGGTGATTCGCCTTACCAAAGCGTCTCTGCCTTTGCCGGCAGTCCCCTGATGGTTGCGCTCGAGCCTCTGGTGCTGGCCGGTTGGCTGCGTCCACCCGAACTGCCTGAGTGTGGGTTCGAGGCTGGGCGCGTTGACTTTTGCCGGGTCGTGCCGTGGCGCTTGAAGCAACTCAGGGCAGCGGCGGCCGGGTTTGCCCAGAAGGCCGACGCCGTGGCGCAGACGGCATTCTCCGAGTGGTGTGCGGCGCAGGCCGATTGGCTGGATGACTATGCCCTCTTCATGGCACTCGAGACCGCGCATGGTGGCCAGCCCTGGTGGCAATGGGATGGCGCTCTTGCGCGGCGCCAGCCTTCAGCATTGCAAAGTGCCCGCAAACTACACGCTGAAGAAATTCGTTTCTGGCAGTTCGTGCAGTGGTGTTTTGACTGTCAACTCGGAGCGCTCAAGTCCTATGCCAACCAGCGCAAGGTGGCCATCATGGGGGACTTGCCGATCTTCATCGCCCATCACAGCGCCGACTGTTGGGCGCGCCCCGATTTGTACCAGCTCGATGAGTCGTTTCAGCCGACCGTGGTGGCTGGCGTGCCGCCCGACGACATGGGTCCACTGGGGCAGCGCTGGGGCAACCCACTGTACCGTTGGGAGCGCATGGCCGAGGAGGGCTTTGCCTGGTGGACGGCGCGCGTGCGCCGAGCGCTACAGCAGGCTGATCTGTTTCGCATCGATCACTTTCGCGGCTTTGCCGGTTACTGGGAAATTCCGGCCTCCTGCCCGACGGCCATCGAAGGGCGCTGGGTACCGGCACCGGGCAAAGCCTTGTTCGCTGCCATCGAGGCCGCGCTGGGCCGCGTGCCCATCATTGCCGAAGACCTGGGCCTGATTACGCCGGATGTGATTGCGCTGCGTGATGGCTGTGGCTTTCCCGGCATGAAGATTCTTCAGTTCGGTTTTGGCGGCGACGGGGCGCATGAGTTCCTGCCGCACAACTATGGCACTTCGTGCGTGGTCTACAGTGGCACCCACGACAACGACACGGCACGTGGCTGGTGGAACAATGCGCCCGAGCGCGAGCGCGAATTTGCCGGCAGCTACCTCGCCGCCGGAACGCAGAACATCCATTGGGGCATGATCCGAGCCGCCTGCAATTCGGTCGCCAACATGGCGGTCTTTCCGATGCAGGATGTGCTCGGCCTGGACAGTGCACACCGCATGAACTTGCCCGGTACCCTGGGCGGCAGCAATTGGGTCTGGCGCTTTGACTGGAGCATGGTCGGTCCCGAGCCGGGTCGCGTGCTGGGCTTGATTGCCGCCGCCAGCGGGCGCGGGCCTTTTGAGCTGCTGCACCGGGCTGCCAGCGCGCCTGGCTAGGCCGGACTATGTCGGGCCTGCATCAGCGCCAACGCTTGATCGCCGTGGCCTGGCCTTTGCTGGCCGAAATGCTGCTCGGGTTTGCGGTCAGCCTGGTGGGCTTGTGGCTGGCCTCGCGCGAGTCCGACATCAGCTCGGCCGCCTTTGCCTTGTCCAATCATTGGCACGGCGTTTTCTTCCTGGTGTTTCGTGTCATCGGCATGGGTGTCAGTGTGGTCATTACGCAAAATCTGGGCGCTGGCAATCGTAGCGTCGCAAACGCTGTCGCCCGGGCTGCGCTCGGTGCCAGCGTCTGGTTGGGTTTGTTGGCGGCTGTCGTGGTGTTTTTCGGCGCCGGGCAGCTGCTTGCCGTGCTCCAGGCGCCGAGCGCGGTTGGGCTTTTGGGTCAGCCCTATTTGCAGATGCTGGCGGGCGTTTTGCTGCTGGATGCGGTGAATGCCAGCATGGCCTCGGTCATGCGCGCTCACATGCACACGCGCGAGACCATGTTCAACATCCTGTTCATGCTGTGCGTTCAATTGTTGCTGTGCCTGCCGCTGATGCGCCGCTTCGGCTTGCCCGGCTTTGCGCTGGCCATGCTGATCAGCCGCACGCTGGGTTTGGCGGTGCACCTGGCGCTGTGGCGCTGGCGCTTGCAGATCGTGCCGTCGGCGCGTGACTGGTGGGTCGTGCGCTGGCAGTTGCTGGGGCCGGTGCTGCACATCGGCTTGCCCGGTGCGGCGGAAAACATCGCCTATCGGTTGGCGAT
>CAYHDD010000500.1:0-3190 GCA_964355195.1 uncultured Rhodoferax sp.
AGTACCTGAAACTAGTGCGTCTACCAATTCCGCCACCTGGGCATCTCAGGAAAGAAGGTGATTGTATCAAAAACATAGGCCAAACCAGCGGCGTGCTGGATGAAATTGAAGGGACCGTTAACGGTCATCGCGATGGGCACGGATTCGTCGTTCGAGATGATGGCCAAGCGGACATCTATATCCCCGCAAATGAGATGCGCGCCGTCTTGCACAAGGATCGGGTTCGCATACGGGTCGTCCGCCATGATCGCAAAGGTCGACCTGAGGGGCGCGTGCTTGAAATAGTTGAACGTGCCAACGACTTGATCATCGGACGTCTGTTGCTGGAGAGCGGTATTTGGATCGTGGTTCCGGAGGACAAGCGCTATGGTCAGGATGTGTTGATTCCCAAGAGTGCGACCGGGAGCGGCAAGGCGGGTCAAGTGGTGGTTGTGGAATTGACCGAGGCGCCTTCTTTGTACGGTCAACCGGTGGGACGCGTCACCGAAGTATTGGGCGAAGCTGATGACCCGGGCATGGAAATCGAAATTGCCGTGCGCAAGTACGGTCTTCCGCACGAGTTCTCTGATCCCTGTATGGCCTTGGCGCGCTCTTTGCCCGATAAGGTGCGGTCGATCGACAAGAAGCACCGGGTGGATTTGACCGACGTACCTTTGGTGACCATTGATGGCGAGGACGCGCGTGACTTTGACGACGCCGTCTATTGCGAACCAGCCAGGATCGGCAAAGGAAAAGCGGCGGTCAGCGGCTGGCGCTTGTTGGTGGCGATTGCGGATGTCAGCCACTATGTGGAAAACGGGTCGGCCATTGACGTAGATGCCTACGATCGCGCCACCAGTGTCTACTTTCCCCGACGCGTGATCCCGATGCTGCCCGAAAAATTGTCAAACGGCTTGTGCTCTCTAAATCCAGGTGTCGAGCGCCTGTGCATGGTGTGCGACATGCTGGTGACAGGGGAGGGTGAGGTTTCGGCATACCAGTTTTACCCTGCGGTCATGTGGAGCCACGCTCGCTTTACCTACAACGAGGTGGCGCAGATTCTGGCCAATACCGCTGGTCTGGAGGCATCCAAGCATGCGCCGCGCGTGACCAATTTGGTCAATCTGCACGAGGTCTACCAGGCCTTGCAAAAAGCCCGGGTCCGCCGTGGTGCCGTGGACTTCGAAACTGTCGAGACCCAAATCGTCTGCGACCCGAGTGGACGCATCGAAAAGATCGTAGCGCGGACCCGCAACGATGCTCACAAGGTGATTGAGGAGGCAATGCTGGCGGCCAACACCTGCAGTGCCGATTACATTGGTCAGAGCAAGCACGCCGGCTTGTTTCGTGTGCACGAGGGGCCAACGGTAGAGAAGCTGGAGATTCTGCGCAACTATTTGAAGGCCAGCGGGATCGGGTTGACGGTCAGTGATGAGCCCGGTCCAGGCGAGTTTCAAGCCATCGCCGATGCGACCAAGGAGCGCCCGGACGCCCCACAGATTCATTCCATGCTGCTGCGTTCCATGCAACAGGCCATTTACACCCCTGTCAACAAGGGGCACTTCGGCCTTGCGTTTGAGGCCTATACGCACTTCACCAGTCCGATTCGGCGTTACCCTGATTTGCTGGTGCACCGGGTCATCAAAGCGATATTGGCGAAGAACAAGTACGAGTTGCCAGTTCTCCCAACGCCGGGCGAGGCTTACAAGAAGTTATCGCGGCGCCTGGAGAAAGGATCGGCTGGGCACACCGCCGATTCGGGCCGAAAAGCCAAGAAGTTGAGTCCGGAGAGTCAAGCTTGGGTGGCCGCTGGCTTGCATTGCAGCGCCAACGAAAGGCGTGCCGATGAAGCCAGCCGTGATGTGGAGGCTTGGCTCAAGTGCAAGTTCATGCATCAGCATTTGGGTGAGGAGTATGGCGGTGTTGTCAGCTCTGTGACGAGCTTTGGCCTGTTCGTGACGCTGGATGACCTGTTCGTGGAGGGGCTGGTGCATATCAGCGAGTTGGGCGGGGAGTACTACCGTTTCGACGAGGCGCGCCAGGAGTTGCGCGGCGAGCGCTCTGGGTTGCGTTTCGTGATCGGCTCCCGGGTACGGGTTCAGGTGAGTCGTGTCGATCTGGATGGACGCAGGATCGATTTTCGATTGCTGCCCGAGGGCGATGTGGCTTCTCGTGCCCTTCTCGCGAAGGAAGAATCTGGGCCTGCGGATTCCGCAAAATCGATTGGGGTGCGGCGTGAGGGTGCGGCGACGCGGCTCAAGCAGGGCACGCCGGAGTCGGCGCTCCAGTCGGTGAAATTGTTTGCCAAAACGGCAATGGTCAAGGGTAAGGATCGCGACAAGGGGCGCAAGCCGCGTCGTCGTCCATGATGCATCGTGTGTTTGGTAGGTGAGGATGAGATGATTGCACATTCAAGAGTGGCTATCGTGACCGGTGCTGGTAGTGGCATAGGCAAGGGCGTTGCGCTGGCCCTGCTGAGGGACGGCTATCGGGTGGTGCTTGCGGGGCGACGCTCAGAGGCCCTGGCCCAGGTGGCTGAACTTGGGGGCAGACCTGATGATGCGTTGGTTGTGCCGAGCGACGTGACGCGACCGGAATCAGTGCGGGCCTTGTTTGATGCCGCTGTACGGTGCTATGGCCGGGTTGATCTGCTGTTCAACAATGCCGGCGTCGGTGCTCCGAGTGTTCCCTTGGATGAACTTTCGCTGGAGCATTGGCACAAGGTCGTCGACACCAATCTGACCGGCATGTTTTTGTGCCTGCAACAAGCCTTTCGGGTCATGAAGGCGCAGTCGCCGACAGGCGGTCGAATCATCAACAACGGGTCCATTTCCGCTACCGCACCACGTCCAAACTCGATTGCCTATACTGCGACGAAGCACGCTGTCACGGGCTTGACCAAATCAGCATCGTTGGACGGAAGACAACACGATATTGTGGTTGGCCAGATCGACATCGGCAATGCCGCTACCGAGATGGTGCAACGCATGGCCACGGGGATCATGCAGGCCCACGGGGAGATTGCCGTGGAGCCATTGATGGATGTGGAAATTGCCGCGCAATCAGTGCTCTACATGGCCAACCTTCCCCTACAGGCCAACGTGCTGTTCCACACCGTGATGGCGAGCAAGATGCCCTTTGTCGGTCGGGGCCAAATGAGGAATGACAGAGGCGAGGACAAGGAGGTAGCGTCTGTCATCTGGCCGGGCCC
>CAYHDD010000501.1:0-3188 GCA_964355195.1 uncultured Rhodoferax sp.
TTGATGACCGCCTGTCGCAACAGCGGCAAGCTGGGCTGCATCATGGCAAGGTCAATCACATCGCGGTTGAACACACCGTCGTCGGCCCACTGGTCCGAATTGGCCAGCAATTTGCTCGCCGCCATGTCCAGGGCGGTGAGGGTCGCAATACCGCACACTTGCTCAGCGGCTGCCGCAGGCGCCAGCGCTATGCGTCCTTCCAGAACAATCTCAAATTTGATGGGGTGCTCTGCCACGCGCAGCAAGGTCCTGATGCCGTATTGGTCAGCGCGCACCTCTTTGACTTGTGCAAACGGTGGCTCTTGCACCAGAGCAATAGCCACGATGCCAGCAGGACCAGTGAGCAATTGCCGCAAATTGCGGTAGCAAGCCACGTCGGAGACCAGAAAGTCAATGTCCACTGATTCGCGGTACTCGCCATAGCGCAGTGCGATGGCGCTCCCGCCACCGAACAGGCACTTGTTTTGCAGGAGCAACTCTGCGTTCAGGGCGCTGAGCACCATTGCTATGCGCTGATGATGTGGCCGCTCAAACATGGGGGTAGTTTTCGCCAAGTCCCAGGCGCAGGGCGTCTACGAGTTGCTTCTCGTGCGGCTCCAACGCCGAAACGTCTACATGACGCCAGTTGCGCTCGTAGATGCTGAGCGCCTCCAGCGGCGTCAGCTCATCCAGACCCTGAACTTGCCAGGCCAGTTGCCTGAGTTGCGGGTAATCAACTATTCGTACCCGAGCCGGGATCCAGCCTGTGTAATCAGTTTTTGGCTGCGCAGGGGCCGTGACAGCGGGTGCGATGAAACCCAGATCGAGCCCCAACGCGGCAATGACGTTCAAGTAAGCGGCCATGGTGACGGAGGGGGCGCCACTTTCGATGCGGTGCAAGGTCACGCGCGACAGCCCCGCAGCCTCGGCCTCCGCAGTTGCACTGATGCCAAGCTGCTTGCGTCGTGAACGAATTTGCAGCCCCAGGTCCTTGAGCTTGGCGGCGGTAGCATCCGACATCGTCGGGGCAGCGGCTGGCATAGTGATTCTCATTATATGCAGATTGTCAGTAAAGAACCTAACGAGAAACAAAATGAATGCGTCGCGACCAGGTTTCGACCAGCATAGGTCCGATTCAAACCACGGAAAAAGTCTGGAAACAATTCTTCGTTGTTTTGCCACTAGTGTCTAGTGTTTTTGCTAGACGCGTCTTCTAAATAAAATATACTCGCACCATGTCATCCTACGAACGCGCCTTTGTGGTGCAGCTTGAGAAGCGTCTTTGTGGCGCGCCACCACTGATTCAGGTTCTGGTGGGTCCGCGGCAGGTGGGCAAGACCACCGGTGTGCGTCAGCTTCTTGCGCGCATTTCAGGCGGTTACCACTATGCCAATGCCGATGACCTGCTGGTGACCAACCGCTCCTGGTTGCTGGAGCAATGGCAGAAAGCATTGTTGCTGGGGGACGGCACGCTGTTGGTGGTTGATGAAGTCCAAAAGATTGCAAACTGGTCCGAGGCCATCAAGTCCTTGTGGGACGCGCATCCACGGCGGCTGCGCGTGGTGTTGCTGGGATCGAGCTCACTGCAAATCCAGAGTGGACTGACCGAGAGTCTGGCCGGCCGTTTTGAGTTGACGCGGATCTTCCATTGGACTTTTTCCGAGCTCAAAGCTGCGTTTGGCTACGACCTGGATCGCTATCTTTTGTATGGTGGCTACCCAGGCTCAGTCGAGTTTGAGGCTGACGACGACCGCTGGTACGCCTATTTGAAGGACGCCATTGTTGAGGCGGTCATCGGCAAGGACATTCTGCAAAACCGCAAAGTGGCCAACCCGGCCCTGTTCCGGCAGGCGTTCGAGATTCTGTGCCACTACCCTGCGCAGGAGATCAGCTACACCAAGTTGCTCGGCCAGTTGCAGGACAAGGGCAATACTGATCTGGTCAAGTATTACCTGGAACTTTATGCTGGGGCGTTCCTGATCTATTCCCTCGAAAAATATTCGGCCAAGGGATGGTTGACTCGCTCCTCCAGCCCCAAAATTCTGGCCGCCTGTCCGGCCCTTTACACCATGACCGTCGGGCCACGGGCGTTGGCTGACCCTGAGCTGCGCGGACGCGTCTTTGAGTTGGCGGTGGGCGCAGAGCTATTGCAACTGCCGGGTGAGCTTTTCTACTGGCGTGAGAAGAACATGGAAGTCGATTTTGTGTACCGTTATCAGAGCACGCTCTACGCCATTGAAGTCAAATCCGGCCGAAACAAATCGGCCAGAGGCCTTGAAGCATTTGTCAAACAGTTTCCGCAGGCACGCCCGGTTGTCGTGACGCCGGACAATTTTGAAAAGCTATCTGAAGATCCCAAAAAGTTTTTGGCCACGCTCTGACAATTCAGGTACATCAGGGCACCGCAATGACCTTGATGCGAGCGGCGTCAAGCGCGCTGGCAGATCAGCGGCTACTGCTACCCACACCAGGCGGCGGATCAAAGTCAGCAGGCGGTGCAACGGGGGGCACCGCTGGCTGGGGTGGTGGGGCATTCTGAACAGCGCCAAACGGCACCATTGGCACCAGACCTGATGACGATGCTGGGGCAGGCTGCGGCCGGGGCACTGGCATCGGTAGCGGCGCGGGGCGCGGCGCCAGCTGTGGCTGTGCTGGCACCGCAGGCGCTTGCGCGCCACCACTCTGACTACCGGCCTCAGGCCCAAAGTTCATCTCCACCAAGTCTTCGGTGGGGCGTTGCAGGTTGCGCACAATGCGTGGCGTGATGGACAGCAAGATTTCTTTGCGCGCACCCTTGGTGGCACGGCTGCTGAAGAGGTTGCCCAGCACCGGAATATCACCCAAGCCGGGCAGCCGGCTGGTGGTGTCCGATTCATCGGTACTCAAGAGCCCAGCCAGCACCTGGGTTTCGCCGTCGCGCAGGGTCAGTGTAGTGGTGGCGTTGCGCGTGCCCACTTGGTAGGCGGTGGTGCCCGAGTTTTCAACCTTGTTGGTGATGGAGCTGACCTCCAGCACGGTTTTGATGATGACGTCATCGTCGAGCATGATGGACGGCTCAAATTCGAGCTTGATACCAACGTCGAGGTAACTCACCGATGAAGACGTGGCGTTGATCGTGCTGCCAGGGTAAGTGGTGGAAGTAATCACCGGCACTTTGTCGCCGATATGAAACTTGGCCTTCTCGTGGTTGCGCACACGGATGCGCGGGT